>DASQLJ010000461.1:0-15701 GCA_035630095.1 Longimicrobium sp. | reverse complement strand
TGACCGCCACCGCCGACGGCCGCGGCAAGCTTCGCGGGATCAAGATCGACCCCGAGGTGGTGAGCGGCGGCGACGTGGAGATGCTCGAGGAGCTGGTGCTGGCCGCCGTGTCGGCCGCGCAGGAGCGTGCCTCCACGATGTACGAGGAGGAGATGCGCAAGCTCTCGGGCGGGATCAACCTGCCGTTCCAGCTCCCGGAGCTCTGAGCCCGCGTTGTCCGCCATCGACGACCTCACGGGCGAGCTGGCCCGCCTGCCGGGGATCGGGCGCAAGACCGCGCTCCGGCTGGCGTTCCACATCCTCAAGGCGCCGGGCGACGACGCCCAGCGCCTGGCGCGCGCCATCGTGACGGTGCGCGAGCGGGTGCGCCCGTGCGAGGTGTGCGGCAACCTGACCGAGGCCACGCCCTGCGCCATCTGCGCCAACCCGCGGCGCGACGTGGCCACGGTGTGCGTGGTGGAGGAGGCCAGCGACATCATGGCCATCGAGCGCACCGGCGAGTACCGCGGGATGTACCACGTGCTCGGCGGCCGCCTCTCGCCGCTGGACGGCATCGGCCCCAGCGAGCTGAACGTGCAGCCGCTGCTGCGCCGCGTGGGCGACGGCGGCATCGGCGAGGTGGTGCTGGCCACCAATCCGAGCGTGGAGGGCGAGGCCACCGCGCAGTACCTGCGCACCCTGATCAGCCCGCTGGGCGTGCGCGTCACCCGCATCGCCCGCGGCCTCCCCGTGGGCGGCGACCTTGAGTACGCCGACGGCGTGACCATCGCCGAGGCCCTCACCCACCGCCGCGAGATGTGAGATCCAGGGCGGCGGGGGATGAAGAAGAAGACGGGCGGGGACGCGTTCCCCGCCCGTTCGTCGTTCCACGAACGGGCGTTTGCGTGAGGGTTTCGCGCCCGGAGGGCCGAGACGCCGGCGCGCCCGCGTCCGTTGCCGCGGGGACGAGCGGGGCCGTGGCGCGACGGCGGCTCGGCGCCGTTGGCAACGGCGGTATCGTTGCCTACGGCGCGCGAAGCCCGGCCCGGAGCGCAGCGGAGGGACACGCCCTGATCCGGCAGTTCCGTCGCCCCTCGCCGCACCGACCGTTCGCGATCCGCATCACGCCGCCCCGCCTCGTGCAACCCTCGCCGCGGCGCTCGTGGCCGGCGCCGTGCAGTGTCACCTGCCCCGTGCGCCCGCGCGGGGCGGCAGTTTGTTTTTTCACCCCCGCGGGTTACTTTGTCACCGCCTCACGCTCCATACGTTCGCCGCCGCCCACCGGGGACATGGAAAACAAGCGAGTCCTGCGTACCACGGCGTTCACCCTGCTGGCAGTAGGGGCCCTGGCCGCGCTCGGCGTGCTGCTGGTGCGCGACCAGATCAGCCGCAGCAAGCGCGACCTGTTCAGCCCGCATCCGCTGCGCCGCCTGGCGGCGCTGGAGTACCTGGGGAGCGTCGCCGCCAGCGTGGACACCGTGCTGCTGCTGCGCGACTTCCTGGCCTGGGAGCCGCGCCCGCTGCTGCGCAAGCGCGCCCACGGCGTGCTGCAGCGCCTGGAAGAGGCGCTCGCCACCCGCGCGTCGGAGGTCGCCTGATGGCGGGCGGCGGCGCCAGCAGCTGGAGCTTCGACGAGCGCGACGTCGGGCGCATCGACCGGCTGCTGCAGGGGTTCCTGTACGACAGCAACGCCCGCTGCACCCTGCTGGTGGACCGCACGGGGCAGCTGGTGACCACCGCCGGCGAGAAGCCGAGCTTCGACACCACCGCCTTCGCGTCGCTCGCGGCGGCCGACTTCTCGGCCAACGACCAGCTCGCCAGCATGATCGGCGAGACCGAGTTCTCCTCGCTCTTCCACCAGGGCGAGAAGGAAAGCATGTACCTGGCCGACATCGCGCGCCGGGTGATCCTGGTGGTGCTCTTCGACAACCGCACGACGCTGGGGATGATCCGCATCAAGACCAAGGGAGTGGTGCGCGAGCTCGCCGAGATCTTCCGCGAGATGTTCGACCGGTCGGCCGCGGCCCCCGCTGGGTCGCGCTTCGAGGCCGCCTTCGTGGACGAGGCGGAGGACGAGATCGACCGCCTCTTCGGCGACCTGTAGGGGGGCGTGCCATGTCGATGATCAACTACGCCTCGCGCGAGATCAACTGCAAGATCGTGTACTACGGCCCCGGCCTGTGCGGGAAGACCACCAACCTCGAGTACATCTTCGAGAAGGTGGCCCCCAACACCCGGGGCAAGCTGATCTCGCTGGCGACGGAGACCGAGCGCACCCTCTTCTTCGACTTCCTCCCGGTGGACCTGGGGGCGATCCGCGGCTTCAAGACGCGGTTCCACCTCTACACCGTGCCGGGGCAGGTGTATTACAACGCCAGCCGGAAGCTGATCCTGAAGGGGGTCGACGGGGTGGTGTTCGTGGGCGACAGCCAGGTGGAGCGGCTCGACGCGAACATCGAGAGCATGCACAACCTGTACGACAACCTGAGCGAGTACGGGTTGGACCTGCGCGAGATCCCGTTCGTGATCCAGTACAACAAGCGCGACCTGCCCAACACCAGCTCGGTGGCGGAGCTGGAGGCGCAGCTCAACCCCAACCGCGTGCCGCACTTCGAGGCGGTGGGGGTGCGGGGGATCGGCGTGTTCGACACGCTGAAGGCGGTGAGCAAGCTGGTCATCAAGTCGCTGAGCTGATGCAGGCCGCGCCCCGCACGTCCTGGCTCAACCTTCCCAACGCCATCACGATCGGGCGCATCGCCCTGGCGCTGCTCCTGTTCCCGATGATCCTCACCGACTCGTTCCCGGTGCGGCTCGCCGGGTTCGTGGTGTTCCTGGTGGCGGCCTTCAGCGACATGGTGGACGGGAAGCTGGCCCGCAGCCGCAACCTGATCACCGACTTCGGCAAGCTGGCCGACCCGCTCGCCGACAAGCTGCTGCTCGCCTCCACCTTCATCGCCTTCTACTGGCTGGCGCACGGCCGCGAGCCGGGGACGGCGTTCCCCTGGTTCGGCGGCACGCTCCCCTGGTGGATCCTGGCCATCCTCTTCGGCCGCGAGCTGTTCATCACGGTCTTCCGCGGCTACGCGGCGAAGCGCGGGGTGGTGCTGGCGGCCGGCGCGGCGGGGAAGCTGAAGGCGGTGTTCCAGAACATCGCCTGCGGCGCGATCATCTTCTGGTACGCGCTCTGGTCGGCGTCGCGGCTGCACGGGTGGGACACGAGCTTCTGGAACGGGGTGTGGATCCCCTTCCACCGCGCCTTCGCGATTTTCTCGCTCGCCGTGGCCGTGATCCTCACCGTGTGGTCGCTGGGCGTGTACCTGCGGAGCTTCCGCACGCTGAACCTGTCGCGCAAGCAGGCGCCGTAGCGCCGCCGTGAGCCGCGGCCTCCTTCCGCCCGACGGCGTGTCGTCGGAGTTCGTGGCCGGCGACGGGCTGCGCCTCCACGCGCTGGCGTGGGCCGCGCCCCGGCCACGCGCCGCGGTGTTCCTGAGCCACGGGCTGGGCGAGCACGCGGGGCGCTACGCCGCGCTCGCGAAGGATTTCGCCGCCCGCGGCATCAGCCTGTACGCGCTGGACCACCGCGGGCACGGCCGCTCCGGGGGCCCACGCGCCTACACGTCGCGCTTCGAGCACTTCGTGGCCGACCTGGAGGACTTCCGCCGCCGCGTGGCGCGCGAGGCGGAGGGCCTCCCGCTCTTCCTCTACGGCCACTCGCTGGGCGGCCTCATCGCGCTGCGCTGGCTGCAGACGCACGCCGACGTACGGCTGGCCGGCGCCGTCCTCTCCGCGCCGCTGCTGGCGGTGAAGGTGCAGGCGCCGCGCTGGAAGCTGGCGCTCGCCGCGCCGCTCTCGCGCATCGCGCCGGCGCTGCCGATGAAGAACGAGATCGACCCGGCGGAGCTCACGCACGACCCGGCCTACGTCCGCGCGTACCGCGAGGACCCGCTGGTGACCAATCGCATCACCCCGCGCCTCTTCACCGAGATGATCGGGGCGATGGCGAAAGCGGAGGTGGAGGGCGAGCGGATCTCCGTCCCCCTGCTCTTCGTGGTCCCCGGCGAGGACACCATCGTGCAGGAGGAGGCCACCCTGCGCTTCGCCGCGGGGCTGCGCGGGGACGTGACGGTGCGGCGCTACCCCGGCTTCCGCCACGAGTCGCACAACGAGGTGGAGCGCGACCGCCCGCTCGGCGACGTGTTCGCGTGGATGGAGGCGCGGATCGGCGGCGGGTGAGCGGGGATCGTCTGCTGAATGTCGGATGAGAGGGCGCGGACGTCGGCGTGGGCAGCGGGGCGAATGAATTCGCTGCAACAACCACGCGAAGTCCGCCTTCGCGGACTACCGGCTTCGGTGCCGCCGCGGGTTCGATGCGCGCGACGGGCTTTGTGGGAGTTCGGGCGCGCGATGGTATTCGAGCCGTCACCGAAGTAGCCGCGAGCGAAGCGAGCCCGGGTCCCTCCCCCGGGTTGTTTCGGGGGAGGGACAGGCGCCCTCGGGCGCCAGGGTGGGGGCCCGAGCGGCGCGCCGGCGCGCCGGCATGCCGCATCTGCCGCGCCCTGCCGTAGTTTCGCACGACCGTCGCGGTGGAGCGCGGGCAGGCTGCCAAGGTGGCACCCGAAGCCGGCACCCCGCTTGCTAAACCGCTGTTTGCAGAGCACGCGGACCTTGTGGCGCACCCGTGCGAGACGCGGGGCGCGCCGTGCCGGTATTGTCTTCACCAAAGCGGAAACATGGCCGATCACAAGCACCACTCCAGGCAGCGCGGCGGCGAGCAGGCGGGCGACGCCGCGAAGCCCAACGGGCAGAGCAATGGACAGGCGAACGGCCCCGCCGGCGCCGCCGCCGACGAGCCGCCGCAGCAGCCGGCCGACGCCGGGTCGCAGCCGCAGCCCGAGGCGCGCGCCGACAGCGCCAGCGAGCTGGATACCGTGCGCGACCGCCACCTGAGGCTGGCCGCGGAGTTCGACAACTATCGCAAGCGGGTGGAGCGCGAGCGCGGCGAAAGCTGGGTGCGCGCCCAGGCCGAGCTGGCGCAGCGGCTGCTGGAGCCGCTCGACGACCTGCAGCGCATCGCCGACTTCGACCCCGAGACCACCAACGCGCAGGCGCTGCACGAGGGCGCCGAGATGGTGGAGAAGAAGTTCCTGCGCGCGCTGGAGAACGCGGGGCTCGAGACCATCGACGCCGAGGGGAAGCCGTTCGACCCCACGCAGCACGAGGCGCTCACCACCATCCCGGCCGAGAGCGACGAAGAGGACGACACCGTGGCGCAGGTGTTCCGCAAGGGATACCGCTTCAAGGGCGTGCTCCTGCGCCCGGCGCAGGTGGTGGTCAAGAAGCTTTCATAGCCGGCTGGCGCGGGCGCGCCGCGCGGCGTTCCTGATATCAGGCGAACCATGCCGACCCAGACCAAAGACTACTACCGCATCCTGGGCGTTCCCGAGAACGCGAACGCCGACGAGATCAAGAAGGCGTACCGGAAGCTCGCCAAGCAGTACCACCCCGACGCCAACCCCAACAACGCGTCCGCCGCCGAGAAGTTCAAGGAGCTCTCGGAGGCGAACGCGGTGCTGAGCGACGAGGACAAGCGCAAGAAGTACGACCAGATGCGCAAGCTGGGCGCGTTCGGCGGGCTGGGCGGCTTTCGCCCGGGCGGCGGCGCACCCGGCGGCGGCGCGCAGGCCGGCGGCTTCTCGTTCGAGGACATCGACCTGGGCGGCGGGCTGGGCGACATCTTCGGGTCGATCTTCGACCTGGGGGGGAAGCGCGGGGCCGGCAAGCAGGCCGGCGGCACCCGACCCGGCGGGCCGCAGCGCGGCGAGAACATCGAGTACCAGGTGGAGATCCCGTTCCGCACGGCGGCGCGCGGCGGCACCATCACCGTCACCCTGCCGGTGACGGAGGAGTGCCCGGTGTGCGCCGGCTCCGGCGGCAAGGCGGGGACGCCGATCATCACCTGCCCCGAGTGCAAGGGCGCGGGGAGCATCACCTTCGGCCAGGGCGGCTTCGGGGTGACGCGGCCGTGCCCCAACTGCTACGGCCGCGGGAAGGTGCCGCAGGACCCCTGCGACAACTGCCACGGGCAGGGGCAGGTGCGCCAGCAGAAGACGGTGAACGTGGCCGTCCCCGCCGGCGTGGACAGCGGCTCCAAGATCCGCATCAGCGGCCAGGGCGAGAAGGGCGCGGGGGGCGGGCCTCCGGGCGACCTGATGCTGTCGTTCCGCGTTCAGCCCGAGCGCTTCTTCACCCGCGACGGGATGGACGTCCACGTGAGCGTGCCGATCAACATGGCCCAGGCGGTGCTGGGGTCGAAGATCAAGGTGCGCACGGTGGACGGCAACGTGGTGCTGCGCATCCCACCGGGCACGCAGAACGGCACCAAGTTCCGCATCAAGGGGCACGGGGTGGAGAAGGGCGGCCGCCGCGGCGACCAGTTCGTCAAGGTGGAGGTGGGCGTCCCCGAGAACCTGAGCGACGAGCAGCGCCAGCAGTTCGAGCAGTTCGCCGAGACCGCCGGCCTGCGCCACTGAGCCTCGCACGGACCGGTGATGCGCCAGCCGGGCGCGGATCGTGCCGGTGCGCCTGCCGGATGGATGAACGACGAGGCGGACCCGAACGGATGGACGGAGGATGAGCCACACCTTCACCGACCAGGACCTGCTCACCTGGGAGGCCTACGCTTCCAGCGGCAACTTCGGCCTGGCGATCAGGCCGCGGATCGTCTTCAACTGCCTGAGCGACACCTCGCTGCCGCAGCGCTTCGTCGAGCACCCCGGCAACGAGGCCGACGCCGAGGAGCAGGTGCACGAGCTCAGCGAGGAGGAGCTCCGCGCCCTGCTGAAGGAATCCCAGCCGCTGCGGTAGAGCCGTCGCCGGATCGCGAAAGAGCGGGGCGCGACAGTCCACTGTCGCGCCCCGCTCGTCTTGTTCTCCGTAGATGTTACGCGCCGTCGTTCATCAGGAGAAGAGGCCGTGCTCAATCCGCCCGAGGGTGACTTCGACGAGCCTGGCACCGGCGTCCGTGTCCAGCAGCGAGACTGGCCTGGCGCCGTTCAGCGCGCGGTTCGGCCGGCGCAGCCACTGGTGCGCGTCGGCCGTGTCTTCGAACGCCTCCACCGCGGCGAGCGCCACGCGGGCTATGCGCGCGAGCCTCACCGATTCGGCGAGCGTCAGCGCCTGCTTCTTCGCACGGCGATATGCGAGCGTTCGCTTGGGGAGAACCAGCTGGTCGATCTCGGCGCGGGAGAAGCCGAGCTTCTCCACCACGGCGTCGAGGGCCGACACGGGGAGTGCGGATTCCGTCTCCACCCAATCCAACTCGGTACGGATCCCGTCTGCCCTCAGATCGTTGAGGAGGGTCGATACGGCTGACAAGCCCATTCTGCTACTCCTCAGGTCGTGTCGTAGCACTCATGCCCAGAAAACGGCGCTGACGTCGGTCCGATTCGACTCGCGTTACGCGGCCTTTGGTGTGTCGCCGGGGACGCCGGTCGTGGCGGTGGGGGTCACCGGCGCCTTGGGCCCCAGGTCGGGCGGGTCGGCGGGGCCGAAGGCGAGGTCGCGGATCAGCACGGTGAGCGGCACGGCCAGCACGGCGCCGGTGGGGCCCAGCACCCACGCCCAGAAGATCACCGACAGGAAGCTGAGCAGCGCCGAGATCTGCATCTGCCGGCCCACGAAGCGAGGGCCGATGATGTTGTCGATCACCGTGTTGATCACCTGGTAGCCCACCAGCACGATGATCGCGGGGACCCAGCCGCCCTCCAGCAGCGCCAGCAGGAACGGCGGCACCAGCGACAGGGTGAAGCCGATGTTGGGCACGAAGCTCAGCAGGAACGACAGCACGCCCCATAGCAGCGCGTGCTCCACCCCCACCACCAGCAGCAGGACGTAGTTGAGCAGCGCCGCCACGATCCCCAGCACCGTGCGCACCCCCACGTAGCCGCGCAGCGATTGCGAGAAGAGGAGGAAGCGCGCGGCCAGCGGGCTGTGGTCGCGCGCGCCTTTGCGCGCGCGGCGCTCCATCTCCCACATCCCGCCCAGCATGAAGGCGAAGATGAAGAGCGTGAGCACGCCGTTGCCGAACGCGCTGGCCAGCGCGCCGGTGAAGTTCAGCACCGTGCGCCCCACCTCGGGCCCGCGCAGCGCCTGCTCCACGTACGCGCCCGCGTCGATGCCGCGCGCCGCCAGCATCCCCGTGATCGAGCCGGCGATCCCCTCCAGGCGCGTGCGGTAGCCGGGGATCTCGCCGGCGAGCTGGCGGAGGGAGACGCCCACGAAGCCCACCAGCGCCAGGCCGCCCAGCACCACCGCGAACACCACCAGCGCCACCGCCATGCCGCCGGCCACGTGGTGGCGCAGGCGCCGGGTGAGGGGCTGCAGCAGCAGGGCCAGGAAGCCCGCCATCAGCACCGGGTTCAGCAGCCCCGACGAGGCGCGCATGCCGGCGGTGAGCACGACCACGGCTGCGCCGCCCACCAGGAAGTGGAGCAGCCCGCGCTTGGGTGAGGTCATCTGGGATGCCGGTGTGGACACGTGTGGAGCGGCGATCGGGGGGAATGTCCGTGATGGTGCTGCCAATCTACCGTCGGAGACGAAAATCGGCACGTCCCACGTCGTTCGTCGCGCCACGGGAGATTCCTGCGGCGCGCCGAGGCGGCTGATCGTACGAGAAGCGTACAAACGGCGGATCACACAGAGAACGCAGAGGTCGTGGAGGGCTTGAACGTTGCCTCTGCGACCTCTGCTTGAGCTCAGTCTTTTCCGCTGTGGTTTCGACGTTTCGACGACGGAATCGTTCGTGGGCTACGAGGCGATGCGGCCCCCGCCGAGCACCACGTCGCCGCGGAAGATGACGGCGCTCTGGCCGGGCGACACAGCGCGCTGCGGCTTGTCGAAGCGCAGCGTGATCGATCCGTCGCCGACCTCCGCCACGGTGGCGCCAACGGCGGGGGCGCGGTGGCGGATCTGCGCCTGCACGGCGTCGCCCGCGGCGGGGGGCGCGGCCAGCCAGTTGAGCTCGGCGATCGAGGCGTCGGGGCGGTGCAGCTCGTCCATCGTGCCCACCACCACCTCGCCGCGGTCCGGGCGCGTGCCCACCACGTACAGCGGCAGCGAGCGGCCGCCGCCCAGCCCACGCCGCTGGCCCACGGTGTAGCGCGCGTACCCGTCGTGCTGCCCCACCACCTCGCCCGTGGTGGTCACGAGCGCACCGGGCGCCAGCGCGGCGTGGTCCGTGCCCAGCCGCTTCGAGAGGAAGCGCGGGTAGTCGCCGTCGGGCACGAAGCAGATCTCCATGCTCTCCGGCTTCTCCGCCGTCTCCAGCCCCAACTCGCGCGCCATCTGCCGCACCTGCGGCTTGGTCAGCTCGCCCAGCGGAAACATGAGCTGCGGCAGCATCTCGCTGGGGAGCGCCCAGAGGAAGTAGCTCTGGTCCTTGTTGGCGTCCATCCCGCGCAGTAGAACGGGCCGGCCGGCGTCGTCCGCGCCGATGCGGGCGTAGTGGCCGGTGGCGATGGCGTCGCAGCCCAGCATCTTCCCGCGGCGCAGGAGGTCGCGGAACTTGGTGTTGCCGTTGCAGCGCACGCAGGGGTTCGGCGTCCGCCCGGCGGCGTATTCCTGCACGAAGTCGTCGATCACGTCGCGCGTGAACTCGCGCTCCACGTCGAACACGTAGTGCGGGATGCCGAGCCGGTCGGCCACGGCGCGCGCGTCCATGATGCCGTCGAGCCCGCAGCACGAGCGCGTGGACCCGGCGAGCTCGGCCTCGGCCTCCTGGTAGCAGAAGGTCTTCATGGTCACGCCGATCACGCGGTGGCCCTGCCGAACCAGCAGCGCCGCCGCGACCGAGCTGTCCACGCCCCCCGACATCGCCACCAGGATGGTCTTCGTCTCCATCGCCCCCAGGTCCGTTCTCACCGCGCGGAACTACGCTCGAATCCACCTCTTACCCCACATCCCGCCCCGCGTGCGGCCACCTTGTCGACCTCCGAATCGCAGTCGATGAAGACGGTAACGCGTCCGTTGCACCGAATACTCGTCGATTCTCGTCGGTCAGTGCCCGGCCCGCGCGGCCTCGTACCGTGCGATGAACGTCTCCGGCGGCGTCGCGGCGATGATGCGGCCGATCGCGTCCAGCGGCAGGTCGTCGGGCGAGCGGAAGCGGATGCAGCTCTTCCCCATGTCCAGCTTCTTCCCCGCGGCCGCGAACGCCTCGCGCAACTCGCGGTCGCGCTCGGGATCCTGGTACACGCAGTTGAGATACAGCGCGTTGTAGCTCTTCTGCGCCGCCAGCGCGGCGAAGGCGAGCGGCTGGCCGTTGTAGGTGTCGGGATAGCGCTCCAGCGGGATTCCGTAGCCGATCATCCCGTACGAGATCGACTCGTGGTAGCCCTCCGGCAGGTGGCGGAGAACCACGTCGCGGACGGTGGCCAGCGCGCGTCGCCGGTCCTCCGGGAGCTCGGCCAGGTACTCGTCGACGGTGGATGCGGCGCTCTTCGCCATGTCGGTGTCTCCGGTTCAAGGGAGATGGGATGATGGTGGAATCGATCAGCCGGCGAGCGCGCGGACGCGTTCCACGATCGCGGGGAAGACGGCCAGCACGCGGTCGATCTCCGCGTCCGTGGTGCCCCAGCCCAGGGAGAAGCGCACCGAGGGGCCGGCGAGCTCGGGGGGGATGCCCATCGCGGTGAGCACGTGCGACGGCGCCACCGCGCCGCTGGAGCACGCCGAGCCCGACGACGCGGCGATCCCCTCCAGGTCCAGCGACATCAGCAGCGCTTCCGGATCGGCGCCGGGGACGGAGACGTTGCTGACGGTGGGGAGGCGTTCGGCGCCGGCGGCGTTCACCACCAGCCCGGGCACGCGCTCGCGGAGCCCCGCCTCCAGCCGGTCGCGCAGCGCGCCGATGCGCGCCATTGCCTGCTCGCGCTGCGCCTCCGCCGCCTGCGCGGCCGCGGCGAACCCGGCGGCGCTGGCCACGTCCTCCGTCCCCGGCCGCAGCCCGCGCTCCTGCCCGCCGCCGAAGAGCAGCGGCCGGAGCTGCGTGCCCCGGCGCACGTAGAGCGCGCCGATCCCCTTGGGCCCGCCCACCTTGTGCGCGCTGAAGGCCATCAGGTCCACCGCCACGGCGTCGGCGCGCACCGGCACCTTGCCCAGCGCCTGCACCGCGTCGGAGTGGAAGGTGACGCCCGCGGCGCGGCACCGCGCCCCGATCTCCGCCACCGGCTGGATCGTCCCCACCTCGTTGTTCGCCCACATCACCGAGACGACGGCGGGCGCCTCCGCCAGCGCCGCGTCCACCGCGTCCAGCGAAACCACGCCGTCCGCGTCGACGGGGAGAACGATGACGCGTGCCCCCTCCTCCTCCGCGGCGTGGGCGCTGGCGAGCACCGCCTTGTGCTCGGTGGCCGAGACGGCGACCGGCGCGCCGCGCAGCTGGCGCGCGCGGCCCAGCACGGCGATCCCGTCGGCTTCCGTTCCCGCGCGGGTGAAGACGATCTCGCCCGGCGCGGCGCCGATCACGGCCGCCAGGCGGGCACGCGCGTCGTCCAGCGCCGCGCGCGCCTCGCGGCCGTGGCGGTGGATGCTGGAGGGGTTGCCGAAGCGGCCCTCCAGGAAGGGGAGCATGGCCTCGCGCGCCTCGGGCCGCACCGGGGCGGAGGCCGCGTAGTCGAGGTAGATGCCTGCGTCGATCACGGCGTGAGCATCCGTCCAGGGTGCGTGGAGCGCGGGGCGTGGATGGGGCTTATCTTGCGCTCCATCAACCGGTTACGAAAGGCTTGAGCCGCCCTGTGTCCGGTGATACATTGCGGGGACCAGCCGTTTCCACCGCCCGGGGGTGCCGATGATCCCACCGCTTCCTTCCGCCCAGCCCGCGGTGTTCCGCACCACCGTGCACGGCACCGTCTTCGGCGAACGCGCCGCGCACGTGGGCGAGGTGGAGCAGGGTGACACGCTGCTGCTGATCCCCGATCCGCCGATGGAAGAAGACCCGGCGGTGTGGGTGCACCTGGCCGGCGGCGACCCGCTGGGCCACCTGCCGCCGGAGGTGAACCGCTGGCTCGCCCCCTGGCTCCTGCGCGGCGGATCCGCCACCGCCACCGCCGTGAAGGTGCGCGGGCCCGAGGCGCCGAGCTGGAAGCGCCTGCTGATCGAGGTCCACTGCGCCGCCGACGACGCGGCGTAAATATACCTCACCAGGCCCGGGTTCGCCCGGCGTATATCGGACACAAGCGAGCGGCGTGGCGATCCTCATGGGGATCGTCGCGCCGCTTCGATTTTCTTGACTCTGCCCTGGCCGACGGCCGGGGGCGGCTTCGTCGATCAATGCGCGTACAGCGTGTAGGCACGATCGAGCCAGACCACGTGAAAGACCTGGTTGCTGCGGAACCCGACCATCGGCGCCAGCGAGTTGAAGCGGATGGCGATGAAATCGACGTCGTCGGTGATCCCGCCGGGGATCGGAGCCCTGATGGCCGCGCGGCCGATCTTCTCGGAGCCCAGCCCGTGGCGCGGCGAGTTGCGGATCTGCGTCCACGTCATGGTGGACAGCCGCTTCAGCGTCACCGCGAACGCCGCCTGCTCCTGCCGTTCGCAGTTGGTGACGCAGAACGGGGGCGCCAGGTAGCGCAGGCAGAACACCGGGGTCAGGCCGTCGGTCGACCCTGTTCCGCTCTCGCGCGGCTGGATTCGGCCGCCGCGGTTCTTTCCGTGAGGGCTGACGAACCTGGCCACGCGCGCGCTACTCGGTGACGTAGTCCTTGAAGTAGTCGCGCATCGCGGCGTGCGAGATCACGCGGCCACGTTCGCCGTTCTCGTACGCGTCGATCCAGGGACGTTCCTCGTGGGTCATGTTGCGGAGCTTCCACGCGGAGTACTGGCCGAACACGTCGTAGACCTCGTCGAGCAGCCGGGCCGACGCGGTGTCGTAGCCGTCGGGGTCGAAGGCGGCGGGCGCGGGGATGTTCGCGGCGCCGAAGTCCTTGAACGGGTGGTAGAGGTCAGGCACCACCGGCCCGTGCTCCCACGCCTCGATGCGCTCGCCGAACAGCGGCCCGTCGTGGAGCGCCAGGTGGAACCCCTGCGCGTAGTAGACGAGCTTCTGAAGCTTGAGGTTGGAGATGCCGTCGCCGATGGAATCGTCGGCCTTGGCCAGGAAGTATTCCGCGACCTTCCGCACGCTCATCATGATGGGCACCCCGAAAGCGGGCCGGTGCAAAAGTGTAATTACCGAACGCCAAAGGCTAGCGGCATCCCGCTCCGCAGTCAAGCGTCAAGGCCGAATATGTGCGGGATGAGCACTGTGGACATCCACGACTGCCGATCTTTCGTTCCGAGCACTCGTCCCTGGATCTTCCCGGGCCGGCAGCCGGTCGTCGGGCAAAGCGGTCAGATGCTGCGCACGGGGAGCGCGACTACGTCGTCGACTGCCATCGTCTCGTGGACGAAGAAGGGCTCGCCGTACTCGGTGCGGATCAGCGAGCCGTAGCGGGCGGCGTGCATGCGCACCTGGTCGTACAGCGGGCGCTCGCCACCGGGAAAGACCTCTCCGCCCCACGTCTTTCCGTCGAACTGCGAGGCGTAGCAGCGCATCGCTTCCAGCTTGGTCTCGATGAAGCCGGTGATGTCGACCACGAAGCTGGGCTTCACCGCGTCCTCGCGGTAGGTGAGGGCGTAGAGCAGCTTGTGCGCGCGGTGCGGCTCGCCGGGGGCGGGGTACTTCGCCAGCCCCGCGAGGAAGCAGGCGTCGTAGGCGAGCTGGCTGGCGATGCGGTGGTCGGGGTGGCGGCCGGTGGTGTAGGGGAGGATCACCACGCGCGGGCGGAAGGCGCGGACGTACCCCGCCACCAGCGCGCGCGTCTGGTCGTTGTTCGCCAGCCCCGCGTCCGGCAGCCCCGCGTTGCGGCGCGCGGTGACCCCCAGCACCTTCGCGGCGGCCTCGGCCTCCTGCCCGCGCAGGTCGGCGCTCCCGTCGGTGCCGCGCTCGCCCATGGTGAGGTCGAGGATGCCGGTGCGGTAGCCCTGCGCCGCCATGCGCGCCATGGTGCCGCCCACCAGCAGTTCCACGTCGTCGCGGTGGGCGGCGATGGCCAGCAGGTCCACCGGCGGGGCGAGCGGATCGGTCGTGTCGGTCACGTGGTCAGCCGCGGAAGCAGGGCTCCGGCGCGGCGGGGATCGTCGTCATCATCCCCACGAGGCGCTGGAAAAGGCCGCAAAAAATGCCGAGCCCCCGCCCCGCGCGCAATCGCGGCGGGGCGGGGGCGTCGGGGTGCGAGCCGGAAGATCGGACGAACAGGTGCGTGAGTGCGCGAGTGCGTTTGACTCGGCGGACGGGATGCGGATCCCCCGCCGCTTCGCAGCTACTCGTATCGAAGCGCCACCACGGGGTCCATCCGCGCCGCCTTGGCGGCGGGGTAGATGCCGAAGACCACGCCGGTGATCACCGCCACGCCCAGCGAGAAGATGATCGAGCTCACGGGGACGGAGGCGGGGATCGGCGTCAGCTTCGCCAGCAGAAGCGCGCCGCCCGCGCCGAAGGCCAGGCCGAAGAGCCCGCCGATGAAGGTGACGGTGACCGCCTCGACCAGGAACTGCCAGAGGATCTCGCCGCGTCGCGCGCCCAGCGCCTTGCGCACGCCGATCTCGCGGGTGCGCTCGGTGACCGAGATCATCATGATCCCCACCACGCCCACGCCGCCCACCATCAGGCCGATGGACGAGAGCACCATCATCACCAGCCGGATGGCGCCGGTGATCTTGCCGATGAGGTCGGCGAACGCCTCCTGCCGGATCAGCGCGAAGTTGTTGTCCTGCGCGGGCTTCAGGCGGCGCATGGTGCGCATGGCCACCGTCACCTGGTCCATCGCCTGTGCCTGCGTGTAGCCCGACTCCGGGACGATCCAGAACTCCATGAAGTCGTCGTACACGGGGAGGTACTTGAGCGCCGCCGTGGCCGGCACCGCGGCCCAGATCGGCTTGCCGCCCTGGAAGAGGTTGGGCTTGGGGGCGTAGACGCCCACCACGCGGAACTGGCTCCCCTCCAGGCGGATGAGCTCGCCCACGGCGTTGCGCCCCTCGCCGTAGGCGCGGCGGGCCAGCTCCTCGGTGATCACGGCGACGGGGGTGGCGGCCGCGTCGTCGCTGGGCATGTAGTTGCGGCCCTGCACGAAGTCGCCGAGGATGTAGCTGGTCCACTCGTGCCCCATCCCCTGCACCGACACGCCGGAGAGGTCCTTCCCCCCGGCGCGCGCCGTGGCGTTCCCGCCCACGAACGGCGTCACGCTGGCCACCGCGGGGAGCTGCGCCAGCGCCACCGCCTCGGTCATGCGCATCTTGGGCTTCCCGTCCCACGGGTTGCCGGCGTGGATGCGCACCTGCGTCTGGTCGAAGCGCGACACCTGGAAGTTGGCCGGGCCGATCGCCTCCAGGTCGGAGTTGATCCCGTTCTGCACGCCGTTCATGATGGCGCCCATCCCGGTGACCGTGGCCACGCCGATGCCGATGCCCAGGATGGTGAGGAACGCGCGCACCTTGTCGCTGCGCAGCGAGTCGAGCGCGATCTGCACCCCCTCGAAGGTCGACTGGAAGTTCATCGCGTCACTCCGAGCGCAGGGCCACGATGGGGTCCAGCCGCGACGCGCGCCACGCCGGGTACACGCCGCTCGCCACGCCCACCCCCACCCCCAGCCCGATCGCCAGGGCGATGCTCCATCCCGCCACGC
>DASQLJ010000460.1:0-13205 GCA_035630095.1 Longimicrobium sp. | reverse complement strand
AAGTCGGTGATGTCGACCGTCTGCGTCTTCTCGGGGTTCGCGCGGCGCAGGTCCTCGTCGCTGAGCAGCACGTAGCGGTCGTCCTCGTACTCGTAGCCCTTCACGATGTCGTCGGCCTCGACCTCTTTGCCGGTGGCCTTGTTGTACTTGCGATAGCCCACGGGCGACAGGTTGGTCTTGTCGAGCTGCCTGAAGCTGATCTCGTCGCGCGTCTCGGCGCTGAACAGGCCGACGGGGATGCTGACGAGGCCGAAGCTGATGCTGCCTTTCCAGATCGCGCGTGCCATCGGTGGCTCCTTTGGAGTGAGAATACCACATTCCGTGCAACCGGCGCACCAGTGCGTATAATATACGTTATGTAAACTTAAATTGGGGAAAGCTGTGGGAAACTCGATCAGGTCTCCACATCCCCTTCTCCACGGCCGTTTTCCACGCAACCCGTTGATGTATCGTGTCGGACGCGGTGGATACTGCCCGGCGTCGGGCCCCGCTCTGCCGCAGCTGGCTGTGAGTCCCGCAGGTGGTCGATGACACGGACACGCGTGATCGAGGATGGGTGTCGACGCCGTGCAAACTCCCGCCGTTTCGGCGGGTGCGGCCATCCTGGCGCGCCTCTCCCCCGCGGCCCCAGCAGACCGTCCGACGAGGAGATCGGCGAGCGAGAGCGCCGCCACCGGCATCGCTGCCGCGCAGCTCTCCTTTCTACCGACACTGCCATCCACGACCAGGCGAGATCCGGCGCCCCTCGCCTACACACCCTAAGCTGCTGCAAAATAGCATCTTGGCGCGTGCATTCACACGTGTGATAAGTGTTGCATCCTTAACAGATGTTAAAACTGTTTCGTCCAACACAGGTTGTTAAGCTTGTGTAGCACACACGAAAACGGCCCCGCGGAGGGCGTCCGCAGGGCCGTTCGATATCGGTTCGGACCATCAGGCGATCGCGTATCCGATCAGCAGCATCGCCACGATCGTGACGGACCCCCATGCCGCCGAGCGCAATCGGGAGATTTCTTCCGTGCTCATGCGGCAGTGTCGGGGATTTCTTCGCGGAGTCCGTTGCCTGGCCTGCGGACCGGGCTAGCCGTGATCCATCGTGGCGAGCGCGCGCTGGGCCTCGGCGGCGGCGTCGGCGTCCTTCCCCGCGGCCAGGGAGTGGATCGCCTCGCGGGCGCTCTGCGTGGGGATGCGGGCGATCGCGGCGATGGCGGCGGTCTTCACGCGCGAGCTCTTCTTCAGCCCCAGCAGCGTGCGGCGGTTCACCACCCCCAGCAGCGCCGGGAGCGCCTCGCCGCTGCCGATGCGGGCCAGCGCGCTCACCGCGGCGAGCTGCGACTCTTCGTCGCCGTCGGTCACCACGCGGCTGAGGAACGGCACGGCGGCCGCGTCGCCCAGCGTGCCGAGCGCCTGGATGGCGGCGCGCTTCACCAGCGTGTCGCGGTCGTTGTTGAGCAGGTCGAGGAGGATGCGCAGCCCGCCGCGCCCGCCCACCACCGCCACCAGCCGCGCCACGTCCAGTCGCACGGTGGCGTCGGTGTGCGCGGCGGCCTCGGCCAGCCAGCGCAGCGCCACGTCGGGGTCCACGTCCGGGAGCACGGCCAGCTCCAGGATCATCCGCGTGCGCGCCGGCGAGGGGTCGCTCATCGCCCTCGCGGCCAGGCGACCGCTCATCCCCTCCATCCCGATCAGCCGGCGGAAGATGGCGATGCGCAGGTCGGGGTCGGCCGTGCGGAAGAGGGTGGTCTCGAGCTGCTGCACCGCTTCACCGCCCATGAAGGTGAAGAAGTGCAGGATCCGCTCGCGCACCGGGCCGCCGTGCTGGAGGAGGTTGCCCAGGAGGTGCAGCGTTTCGGGGGCCGCCGCGCGACGCAGCGCCTGCACGGCCAGGTCGCGGAAGACGCGGCCGCGGTCGGGGCGCTCGGCCTCGCCCACCAGCGCGTCGAGCAGCTCCACCGCCGTCTGCGCCCGGTCCGAGCGCACGAGCTGGATCGCGGCGCGCGTGGCGGACTGCGCCAGGTCGTCGAAGCGCGCGGGATTGTCCGTCGCCCGCAGCAGCCCGGGGAGCGCGTCGATCTCCTCGTCGCCCCGCGGATCGGCCTGGGCGGTGCGGAAGAAGTGGAACATGTCGTTGCTGGCCACCTCTTCCCCGCGCGCGCCCCCGGACGCGGCGGGCGCGCCGCCCGGCTTCGGCGCGGCAGGCGGCGCGTCGAGCACGGGAAAGTCGTCCAGCAGCTCGAAGTCGGAGAGGTCCGTCTCGTCGCCGTCGTCCACCAGCATGAACCCGCCGGCGGCGTACACCGGCTCCGCGGCCGGCTTCCCTTCTCCCCCGCCCTTCGCATCCAAACTGGACGCTGCGGAACCCTGCTCCGCCGCGGCAGGCTCCGCCTCCACCCTGTCGACCGTGGACGGTCCAGGCACCGCTTCCGTCGCGACCGGCGCAAGTGGCGGCGTGGCAGCGGGTTCTGCGGGGGCCGCCGCTTCCGTGGGCGCGGGCTGGGCCCGCCGCTCGGGGCGATACGTCTCCCCTGCCGACGTGGTGACGTAGACGCCGTACGGCTTGCGGCGGCGCAGCACGCCCACGATCCCATCCGGACCCAGGTCGCCCACCGGCTTCGCCAGCCCCGCGAAGAAGACCTCCAGGTCCTCGGCGCGCGCGTCGGCGGTGAAGCCCACGCGGGTGATGCGCATCACGATCAGCTGCCCCGCCGCGCGCAGCAGCGACGCGTCCACGCTGCCCAGCGGCTTCCCCTTGAAGAGGAAGCCGGTGAACTGGACGTCGAATACGAGGCTCTTCTGCCGCGGAAACACGCCGCCCAGCGCCTCGGCGGCGCGCGCGGCGAGCTCGGCCGGGTCGCCCTCGCGCAATGCGGCGGCCGCGAGGGAGCGCAGGAAAACGGTGCAGGGAGCGGGTTGGGCCATCGAGGTCTTCGGGGGACTACTGGACATGAGGGGATTCTGTCGCGGGAAGATGGACGTGCAGCATCGTCAGGAACTCATCCACCCAGGCTACCCTTCCGATGTCGTACGGTCCCGTCGTATCAACGCAAATCGCCGTTGAAGTCCGCGAAGGCGGACTGCGTGCCGTTGTAGCGGCGAGTTCACTCGCATATTTCCGCGCCATATTCCGCGCGGCCACCGGCATCCGGCGACGTCCGGACGTCCTGCCGCCGAGCCGCTGTCATCCCCACGCGGGGCCGGCGCATCGGACCGGATCCCCGCTATCACAGCTTGCCGAACACCGAGAGCCAGCGCAGCCGCCACACGCGCCACACCGCCTCGCGCACGATCGACTTGCTCATCTTGCTCTCGCCCACGTCGCGGTCCACGAACATGATGGGGATCTCGCCCAGCTTGAAGCCCTTCTTCCAGGCGCGGAAGCTCATCTCGATCTGGAAGGCGTAGCCGTTGCTCTCCACCTTCTCCAGGTCGATCGACTCGAGCACCTCGCGGCGGAAGCACTTGAAGCCGCCCGTCGCGTCGGCGATGGGGAGGCCGGTGACCTTGCGGGCGTAGACGTTGGCGAAGTAGCTGAGCAGCAGGCGGGCGATCGGCCAGTTCACCACCGTCACGCGGCCGTGCAGGTAGCGCGACCCCAGCACCACGTCGTAGTCCTCCACCGCCTCCAGGAAGCGGGGGAGGTGGGCGGGATCGTGCGAGAAGTCGGCGTCCATCTCGAAGAGGGCGTCGTAGCCCCGCTCCAAGCCCCAGCGGAACCCCGCCAGGTACGCCTTCCCCAGGCCCTGCTTCTCCTTGCGATGCAGGACGTGGACGCGCTTCTCCGCCGCCGCGATCTCGTCCGCCAGCTCGCCGGTGCCATCGGGCGAGCTGTCGTCCACCACCAGGATCTCCAGGCGCTCGTCGCGGGAGAGGATGGACGGGACGAGGCGAGGGAGGTTTTCGCGCTCATTGAACGTCGGCACGATGACGAGGGCGCGCTCCAATGCTCCGACTGCCGTCCGGTGTGCTTGTGAGGGGTATTGGCGGGCCGTATCTTGGGCCAGATGTCCAACATAGCCCACCGCGCGATCCCCGACAAGTGAAGGTTCTGTACCTGGTCACGGCCTACGCCCGCGACCCGGCCGACGTCATCACCCCCTGGCTGGTGGAGACGATCGGCCGCCTGCGCGCGCGCGGCGTCGACGTGGAGGTGCTCGCCCCGGCCTACCGCGGCCTGGCCGCGCAGACCGTCGCGGGCGTGCGCGTGCACCGCTTCCGCTACGCCCCGCGCGGCTGGGAGACGCTCACCCACGACCAGACCGCCCCCGACCGCATCCGCCAGAAGCCGTGGTTCCTGGGCCTGGTTCCCGGCTACGTGGCCGCGGGCTCGCGCGCGGCGGCGAAGGTGGCACGGGAGGGGGGATTCGACGTGCTGCACGCCTTCTGGCCGATCCCCCAGGGCGTGCTGGGGCTCTACGCCAAGCGGAAGACGGGGCTGCCGCTGGTCTCCACCTTCTTCGGCGTGGAGCTGACGTGGATGGAGCGCCAGTTCCCCTTCCTCGCCCCGCTCCTGCGCCGCATGGTGCGCGGGTCGGACGCGGTGACGGCGATCAGCACCTACACCGCGCGGCGGCTGCAGGCGCAGGTGCCGGGGGTGGACCCCGCCATCATCCCCTTCGGCGCCGCGGTGGACGCGCCGGCCCAGCCGCCGCCGTACACGTACGACGGCGCGCGCCCGTTCGAGCTGCTCTTCGTCGGCCGGCTCGTCGAACGAAAGGGCGTGCACCTGCTGCTGGACGCGCTCGCCACGCTCCCGCCCGGGCGCCGCATGGCGCTGAACGTCGTCGGCGACGGGCCCGACCGGGCGAAGCTGGAGGCGCAGGCTGTCCGCCTCGGCCTCGCGGACCGCGCCGTCTTCCACGGCTTCGTGTCCAAGGACGAGCTGCAGCGCAGGCTGGAGACGTGCGACGCCTTCGTCCTCCCCGCCGTGGTGGACGCAAAGGGCGACACCGAGGGTCTCGGCGTCGTCCTGCTGGAGGCGATGAGCTACGCGCGCCCCGTGATCGCCAGCGCCGCCGGCGGCATCGTCGACATCGTCCGCGACCGCCGCAACGGTCTTCTCGTCCCCCCCGGCGACGCGGCGGCGCTGGCCACGGCGATCGGGGGGATGATGGACGATCCGGCAACCGCGCGGCAGATGGGGCTGAACGGGCGCGAGGACGTCGAAAGCGGCTTCAGCTGGGACGTGATCGCGGATCGGCTGGCCGACATCTACAGACAGGTGTCTTCCGCCCGTACAAACCGCACATAGCGTGGTCGATCGGTACGTAGGAGCGGGCAAACGGTACGTCGTGCGGTGGCGGGCGGAGTTGGGGGTGCGGGCGTCGTGATTTGCGAGTGAACTCGCGGCTACAACGGCACACAGTCCGCCTTCGCGGACTTCAACGTCGTTCCGTGTCGATCCGATGCCCGAGGCGGCCCTCGATAAGACGATGACCCGGCACCGAGCGAGTCCCGACGTCGCCCGGGTCGGACTGACCCTCCCGCCGTACGTGCTTTTGCGGTAAAATACCGCACACGACGCCACCTGCCGGCCCGCGAATGCGCGCCGGCGGCCTTTTCCGCGGAGACACGGCTCTGTCCAATCCAGCCAGCGAGGCGGCCCGTCCGCGCGTCTCGCGCACCGACACCTCGCAGGTGGAGCCGAAGTACCTGGCGCTGCTCGAGGCCGAGCGCGCCGCGTGGTGGAGCTCCGACAACTTCGACACCTGGAAGAACCTTTATGTCAGCGAGTACGCCCGCGGCTTCTACGTGGTGGACACGCTGCGGACGTACGCGGAGTTCGGCCCCGCGGGGAAGCGCGTGCTCGACATCGGCTGCGGCGACGCGGGGGTGCTGATCGCCTTCGCCGAGCGGGGCTCGCGCTGCGCGGGGATCGAGCTGGACGAGAAGTCGCTGGCGCGCGCCGCCGTCCGCGCCGAAGAGCACGGGGTGGAGATCGACCTGCGCAGCGGCATCGCCGAGGCACTCCCCTGGCCCAACGGCAGCTTCGACCTGGTGGTCCTGGACAACGTGCTGGAGCACGTGACCGACCGGCCCAGGACGCTGGACGAGATCCACCGCGTCCTCGCCCCCGGCGGGCTGCTGTACATGGTCACGCCCAAGCCGTTCTCGGCCTATTCGCTCTGGAACGACCCGCACTACGACCTGGCCGGCCTGGTGCTGATGCCGCGGCGGATGCAGATCTGGTACTTCGAGAAGCTGCGCGGCGGCGGCGAGGGGACGTACGACGTGGGCGTGATCCCCACCCGCTGGCGGCTTCGTAAATTGCTGGCGGCGGCCGGCTTCGCGATCGTGACCCCGCCGCGCGAGCTGTGGGTGCACTACCTGCGCAACCGCATCGCCCGGCCCGAGGAGGTCCGCCCGGGATTGAAGCGAAAGCTTTCGGCGTACCTGACGACGAAGCGCTGGCCCTTCCGGAACCCGCTGGCGCGCTGGTTCTGGGACGTGTCGATCGGCTCCAACTTCTTCATCGCGCGGCGGGACGGGTGAAGCTCCGCGTATTGCACGTCATCTACGACGACCCGGCGAACCCCTGGGTCGCGGGCGGCGGCGCCGTGCGCGTGACCGAGCTCTACCGCCGGCTGACGGATCGCGTGGACGCCACCGTGGCCACCGGCGCCTTCCCCGGCGCGCGCGACGAGACGGTGGACGGCGTGCGCTACCTCCGGCTCGGCGCGCGGGGACCGTACGCGTGGAGCCGCGTGAGCTACGCCGCGGCCGCCAACCGGCTGCTGCGCACGGCGGAGTACGACGCGGCGGTGTTCGACTTCTCGTCGTACACGCCGATCTTCATGCCGAAGCGGCGGCCCAGCGGGATCACCGTGCACCACATCACGGGCCCCACGGCACGCGAGCGCTGGGGCCCGGTGCTCGCCCCCGCCCTCTCGGCGCTGGAGAAGGCGATGATCCGCCGCGCGCGCCGGCTGACCGCGACCTCCACGGCGACGTACGAGCTGCTGCGCGAGATCGTGGCGCCCGGGGTGCCGATCGACCTTGTGTACGCGGGCGTCCCCGGCGAGCTTTTCGAGCTTCCCCGGAACCCGGACGCGTACCTGCTGTACTTCGGCCGGCTGGACGTGATCCAGAAGGGGCTCGACACGCTCCTCGAGGCCGTCGCCCTGGTCGCCGCGAAACGCCCCGAGGTGGAGCTGCGCATCGCCGGGCGCGGCAAGGACGTGGAGCGCGTGCGCTCGATGGCCCGCGAGCTGGGGATCGAGCGCAACGTGCGCCTCCTGGGCGCGGTGGACGAGGCCGAGCGGCAGCGCCTGTTCGCCGGCGCCGCGGTGCAGCTGATGCCGTCGCGCTTCGAGGGCTTCGGGATGGTGGCCGCCGAGGCGATGGCCGCAGGCGTGCCGCTGGTGGCCGCCGCCGCCGGCTCGCTCCCCGAGGTGGTGGACGCGCCGAACGGCGGCGTCCTGGTCCCCCCCGGCGACGCCCGCGCGCTGGCCGACGCCGTCGAAGCGCTGCTGGACGACCCGGCACGGCGCGAGACGCTCTCCGCCTCGGCGCGGATCTCGGCCCGGCGCTTCCGCTGGGAGGCGGTGGCCGACCGGCACTTCGACTTCCTGACCCGGCTGGCGGCGACGCGCTGACACGGCGCCCGCGGCCCGCCTTCCCCCGTTTTCGCCATCTCCGTGACCAAGAAGACCGCCCCCGCCGCCGTGCCGCCGCGCCGCGCCTCGCTCTACGCCGAGCCGCCCGAGCGCGAGCCGGGGATCGGCGCCGGCACCGCCGCCGCGATCTACTTCGTGCTGGCGCTGCTGTACTTCCTCCCCGCCTTCATGCCGGGGAAGCAGATCTACGGGACGGACTTCAGCCAGGCCGGCTACTTCTTCCAGGACTTCCTCTCGCGCAGCTTCTCCGCGGGGCACCTGCCCAAGTGGGTGCCGTACCTGTTCGGCGGGGTGCCGCTCTTCTCCAACGCCGGGAGCACCTACTACCCGGTGCGCTTCGTGGCCGACTGGCTGCTGCCGGTGAAGGACATCCTCCCCGCCATCTTCCTGGCGCAGTTCTTCGCCGCGGGGTGGGGGATGTACCTGCTGGCGCGCGAGTTGGGGTGCCGGCCCTGGGTGGCGTTCGTCGCCGGGCTCTGCTTCCAGTGGACGGGGATCCTCACCTCGTGGGTCTACGCCGGCCACGACGGCCGCATCATCGTGGGCTCGCTGATCCCGCTCTTCTTCTACTGCCTGCACCGCGGGGTGCGCACGGCGGCGGTGGCGCCGTTCGCGGGCGCGGCGGCCACGCTGGGGTTCGCGCTGCTCTCGTTCCAGATCCAGGTGTGCTGGTACATGCTGGTGGCGGGGCTGATCTGGGCGGTGTTCTCCCTCGTGCACCTGCGCGTCTTCCGCCAGGGGGGCGCGGTGGCGGCGCGGGTGATCGCGCTGGGGCTGGGGGCGGTGGCGTTCGGGTTCGCGATGGCGGCGGTGAACTTCATCCCCTTCAGCGGCTACGTGGAAGCGAGCCCGCGCGCGGGGAGCGAGGGGCGCGGCTACGAGTACTCGGTGTCGTACTCGATGCCCAGGGCGTACGTGGCGGGGATGGCGGCGCCCGAGGCAATCGGCGCCAACGTGGCCGACCCCGTCACCGGCCAGCCGGCGCTCCCCGAGTACCGCGGCGAGAACGGGATGAAGCTGCACACCGAGTACCTGGGCGCCACGGTGCTGGTGCTCTTCGGCCTGGGGTTCTGGTTCGCCCGGCGCAACCGGTACTTCTGGTTCTTCGCGGGGACCGGTCTCTTCTTCCTGACGCTGGCCTTCGGCGGCAACACCCCGCTGTACCACCTGTACTGGGCCGTGCTCCCGGGGCTCAAGAAGTTCCGCGCGCCCGACCTGGCGTACTGCATCACGGCGTTCTCGATGATCACCATGGCCGCGCTGGCGCTGGAGTCGCTGGCGCGGGCGCGGGCGGCGGCGGGGAACGTCAAATCCGATTATGAAGACCGCGACAACCTGTCGCTGGTGCCGTGGATCGGCGCGGGGACGGCGCTGGCGGCGCTGATCCTCACCGCCGCGCTGGTGGGCGGCGGCGCGGGGGCGGGGCGCTTCATGGTTTTCGCCGCGGGGGTGGTGGTGGCGCTCTGGCTGTGGACCTCGCGCCGGCTGCCGCCGCTGGGCGCGATGGCCGTGCTGGCGCTGGTGACCACGGCCGACCTGTGGGTGATCGGGAAGAAGTACTTCTACACCATCCCCCGCCCCGAGGTGATCTACGCGCCCGACGACGTGACGTCGTTCCTCCAGGCGCAGCGCCGCCCTTTCCGCGCGTGGCCGGTGCCGCGGCAGAGCGCGTGGCCGCAGGCGATCGACCAGCCGATGCTCTACGGCATCGAGCAGGCGGGCGGCGAGCACGGCAACCAGCTGCAGCGCTACAACGAGTTCGTGGGCGCCAGCGAGCAGGCGTCGCAGCCGTCGTGGGCCAACGTGGGCAGCGACCCGCGCTTCCGCGCCGCGGCCGACCTGCGCTACATCGTGATCTCGCAGGAGGTGCAGGACCCGGCCTTCCGCGAGGCGTTCCGCGGGCAGCAGGCGCTGGTGTACGAGAACACGCAGTCGCTGGGGCGCGCCTGGCTGGTGGGCCAGGCGATCCGCGCGGGCGCCGGCGCCACGCTGCGCACCCTGCAGTCGCCGCAGTGGGACCCGCGGGTGAACGCGGTGGTGGAGAGCCCGCGCGACCTGGCGCTGGCCGGCCCCGGGCTGCGCGGCACCGCGGCCGTCACGCTCTACGAGGCCGACCGGGTGGAGGTGGCGACGGAGGCGAACGGCGCGGCGCTGCTGGTGCTGGCGGACAACTACTACAAGGACTGGAAGGCGACGGTGGACGGCCGCCCGGCCGACATCTACCGGACCAACCACACCTTCCGCGGCGTGGTGGTGCCGGCGGGGCGGCACCGCGTGGTCTTCTCCTTCGAGCCCGAGGGGCTGTACACCGGGTTCTACATCTTCCTGGCTACCTTCGGGCTGCTGGCGGCGTACGGGCTCTGGCTGCTGGTCGCCTCGCGCCGGCGCCGTGGCGGCGCTTCGGTGGATGACGCGCCGGCGGCCGCCGTGGCGGGGCCGGCGCCGGCGTGAGCCGCCTCCCCCGCTGGTGGAAGCAGGCCGCCGCCGCGGCGTTGACCCTGGCGGCGGCCTGGTTCCTGTTCGCCACCATCCGGCGCAACTGGGCCCAGGTCCGCGGCTACCCCTGGCACACCGACTCGCTGCTGCTGGCGGCGAGCGTGGTTGCGCTGGTGGCCGTGCTGGCCTGGGGCGTGGTGGTGTGGAGCCTGGTGCTGCGCCGCTTCGAGCACGCGCCGGTGCGCGTGGGAACGCTGCAGCGCATCTGGTTCCTGTCCAACCTGGCGCGCTACATCCCCGGCTCGGTCTTCCAGTTCGTGACCGCCGCGCAGCTCAGCCGCTCCGCCGGCCTCTCGCCGGTGGTGCTGCTCACTTCGCTGCTGGTGCACACCGCGCTGTCGCTGCTCTCGGCGGTGGTGATCTCGGCGTGGACGCTCACCGGGGGGCTCTTCCCCGCCCTCCCCGCGCTCTGGATCGGCGTGGCGGCGACGGTGACGGCGGTGCTGATGGTGCACCCGAACCTGCTGAACGGCATCCTCTCGCTGATCCCCCGCCTGCTGAAGAAGCAGGTGATCCGCTGGAACGGGTCGTGGGGCTACGGGATCGCGCTCCTCGCCGCGGCGCTGCTGAGCTGGGCGATGTACGGCGCCGCGTACGCGCTGTTCGTGCGCGCGCTCACGCCGATCGGCACGGACGCCGTGCCGGTGCTCACGGGGGTGAATGCGCTCTCCTTCGTCGCCGGCTTCCTCACGCCGCTCCCCGGCGGCATCGGCGTGCGCGAGACGGCGATGACCGCGCTGCTGCACCCGGTGCTCCCCGCCGGCGTCGCTGGTGTTGTCTCCGTGGCCGCGCGGCTGTGGAACGTGGCGGGCGAGCTGATCGGCGGGGTGCTGGCGATGCTGCTCTGGCGCGGAACCGCGGCGGTCGACCCCACGAGTGACGCGGCGGCCGTCCCGGCGGAGCCGGCCGCGACGGGGGACGCGCGGGACGTGATGCGTTGATCGCGCCGGGGCCGCTGAAAGCCTCGGCTACGCTGCTACGCCGCGATGGTGGCGCGTTCTCGCTACGCGCGGTTACATTGGCGGCTCAATCGGAACGGTGATGGATGGACGGACGATTTCCCGTGAACGCAGATGCTTGAAGAGCTGAAGAACAAGCTGGGCGAAGAGATCGAGCGGCTGACGCACGAGCTGTCGGTCACGCTCCCCAAGGCGATCCAGAAGGCGGTGGAGCACGGCGACCTGCGCGAGAACAGCGAGTACAAGAGCGCGCTGGAGCGGCAGCAGTTCGTGCAGGCGCGGCTGAACCACCTCACGCGCCGCTACGGGGAGCTCTCCAAGATCGACCTGAGCGAGGTGCCCACCGACCGCGTGGGCTTCGGCTCGCGCGTGACCGTGGTGGACATGCGCACGCGCGAGGAGGAGACGTACACCCTCGTCTTCGGCGACTACATCGACCTGGACGGCGGGCAGATCTCGGTCGCGTCGCCGCTGGGGCAGACGCTGCTGGGCAAGAAGAAGGGCGAGCAGGTGTCGCTCCAGCTTCCCCGCGGCGAGCGCAAGCTGAAGATCAAGTCGCTCGTGACGCTGAACGAGCAGGTCGACGACAAGAGCGACGCCGCCTGACGCGGAGTTTCTGCGCGGGGGTGGAAGACGACGAGAGCCGCGGGGGAGACGATTTCCTCCGCGGCTCTTTCGTTTGTGATGGATATGCCTCCTGGAGCCCGTCGTCGTGGACCACGCAGTTCGCCGTTGAAGTCCGCGAAGGCGGACTGCGTGCCGTTGTAGCCGCGAGTTCACTCGCATATTCCACGATCCTCGCCCGCCTCGCCCGCCTCGCCCGCCTCGCCCACCTCGCCGTCTCGCCCGCCTCGACTACATCGCCGACTCGCTACGTGAGCGACTACGGCGGCGCTCCGGCTCAGACAGGGTCGCGCACGCTCGCAGCCATGCTCTCCGTCTCATCCAGCACGGCCCAGCTCTGCGACTGAAAGGCGAGGAAGAGCGCGGTCCAGCGATCGTGGCGGGGGAAGTGGATGAGGAGCGCGCCGTCCTGCCAGGCGCCGTTGTCGTGCCCGTGCCGGCCGGGCGGGTTGCCCTGGTTCATGTGCACGTCGTGCAGCCCGTTCCCCGGCACGAAGCCGAACTCCTGGTCGGGGATGTGCGGGTCCGGCCCCCAGCGTCCGCCGTACACGTACACCCGCGCCGATGCGTCGGCCCTCGCGCGGTCGACGAGCGCGCCGATCTTCTCGTTGAGGTCGTTGTCGAGGCCGGCGAGGTCCGTGGGCAGGGTCCGCATCTGCTCGCGGCGCACCAGGCTGCCGCGCACGTAGTCGAGCGCGCCGCTCTCCCGGGTGGGCGCGAGCGGGTGGAAGCCGTCGTCCAGCCCGACGAGACGCTCGAGGAACGGGTGGCGGAAGTCGTCGTCGTGGAAGTAGAGCAGGTCCGCGTGCGCGCGGTCGTTGGAGCGCGTCGCCACCGCCACGCGGAACGGCGTGCCGGCCGCGTCCAGCAGCACCTGGTAGTGCGGCGTGTGCCGCCGGTGCTCGGGGACGCCGCGAACCGCGCGCGCCTTCAGCACGCCGTAGCCGGGGATCCCCATCCGCCCGCTACCGCAGCCCGACGGCGATCGCCACGGCCACCGCGATGAAGCCCAGCACGAAGAGGACGCCGAAGAGCGGGAGGATCGCCTTCATCCACTTCTCGTACGGGACGCCGGCGGCGGCGAGGATGGCCATCAGCGCGCCGTTCGTCGGCGTCACCATCTCGCACAGCCCGGCGCCGTACTGGTAGGCGAGCACCACCACCTGCCGTGCCATCCCCAGCAGGTCGGCCAGCGGGACCAGCACGGGCATCGTCAGCACCGCCTGGCCGCTCACGCTGGGGACGGGGACGTGCACCACCGTGTGCACCACCATCATCCCCGCGGCGGAGGCGAGGACGGGGACGCCGGCCAGCGGGGTGAACATCGCGTTCACCACCGTGTCGATGATCTTCCCCTGCTGCAGCACCACCGTGATCGCCCGCGCGAAGCCGATCAGCAGCCCCGCGTACGCCATCGCGCGGAAACCGTCCACGAACGACTCGGCCGTTCCGCCCACGCCCAGCCCGCCCACGACCCCCGCCACCACGCCCATGATGAAGAAGATCGCCGCCA
>DASQLJ010000459.1:0-5313 GCA_035630095.1 Longimicrobium sp. | reverse complement strand
TATCCCGCCAGCGCTCGTACATTCGGGCGGATACCCCCTGCCACGGAGCCCGACTTCCCCGCACGAACAACGGCGTATGAACCGCAAGCTGATAACCGAAGTGATCGGCACCTTCTTCCTGGTGCTGACCATCGGGCTGGTGGTGACGGCGCAGATGCCGCTGGCCCCGATCCCCATCGGCGTGATGCTGATGGTGATGGTGTACATGGGCGGCAGCGTGTCGGGCGCGCACTACAACCCGGCGGTCACGCTGGCCGTGCTGCTGCGCCGCCGCATCACCGCCAGCGAGGCGGGCGCCTACGTGGTGGCGCAACTCGGCGGCGCCGTGCTGGGCGCGCTCGCCGTCTACGCCGTTACCGGCCAGACCTTCGTGGTCGCGCCGGGCGACGGCACGCCGGTGCTGGTGGCGATCGTGGTGGAGGCGCTGTTCACCTTCGCGCTGGCGCTGGTGGTGCTGAACGTGGCCACGGCGCGCGAGACCGAGGGCAACTCGTACTTCGGCCTGGCGATCGGCTTCACGGTGATGGCGAGCGCCTTCGCCGGCGGCGCCATCAGCGGCGGCGCCTTCAACCCCGCGGTGGGGATCGGCCCCGCGCTGGTGGCGGCGGCGATGGGCGGCGACCCCGTGGGCCACGTGTGGATCTACCTGGTGGGCCCGGCGATCGGCGGCGCGCTGGCCACGGCGGTGTTCTTCATCCAGCACCCCGAGCCCCGCGTCCCCGTGGTCCCCGTCCCCAACCCCGCCCCCGTGATGCCCGAAGGCGAGCCCGAGATCGCCCCGCGCGCGTAGCGTTTTCGGGTCGACGGGCAGGAAGGGAAGTCGGACGAGGGGATAATCGGATGAGGTGCGTGGGGCGGGCGCCGCGGGCCCCCACCCCGCGCGAGGCTTCGCCCGCGCTGCCCCTCTCCCGCAAAACCGCCGGGGGAGGGGCGTCGGGCGCTTCGCGCGGCTGCTTCGGGCGCGGGCCGCAGTTCCATGCCCCCCCTCCCCCGCGAAGCGTGGGGAGGGGGTCGGGGGGAGGGGCCCCGCCGCCGCATGCGCTGGTGCCCGTCCCCAATCCACTGCCGTCGTTCACTTCGCTCTATTCGGGGAATGATGATGGTGCCGCGGATCAGCCTGGTGACGCTGGGCGTGGACGATCTCGCCCGGTCGGTGGCGTTCTACCGCGACGGGCTGGGGTGGGAGCTGTCGAGGGCGAGCGTGGAGGGCGTGGTGGCGTTCGTGCGCACGGGCGGCGCGGTGCTGGCGCTGTGGGGGCGCGCGGAGCTGGCGGCCGACGCGAATCTGCCCGACCGCCGCGGCGCGTGGAAGGAGTTCGGCGGCATCGCCCTGGCCCACAACGTCCGCGAGCGCGACCAGGTCGACGCGGTGCTGGCGCTCGCCGCCAGCGCCGGCGCGGCCCTGCTGAAGCCGGGCACCGACACGGAGTGGGGCGGCCGCTCCGGCTACTTCGCCGACCCCGACGGCCACCCCTGGGAGGTCGCCTGGAACCCCGGCTTCCCCTTCGCCGACGACGGCTCGCTCATCCTTCCCTGACCCATCCGATCCAGCCTCCCGCTACGCCGGACCCACGCGAGGGGAGATGAAGTCGCGTCGGTGATGGGCCGGCGAATATGCGAGTGAACTCGCCGCTACAACGGCACGCAGTCCGCCTTCGCGGACTTCAACGGCGAGTAGCAGCGTGCCCCCGATACCTGGCGTGCCGGCGTGCTTTGCAGCCGCACGCCACGCTCTCCCCGGCCGCCGCGGCGACGACGAAGCCAGTCGCGCCTCCCATCACATCGGCCGAGCCCAAGCCCGTAGTCCGCGAAGGCGCCGCGAAGGCGGACTTCGTGTAGTCGTTGCAGCTAATTCATTCGCCCTGCCGTCCCCCCGCCCCCCGACCGTCTCCCCACCGGGTTTTCCCGCCCGCCCCGCCGCCGTATCTTCCCGCGCACCAGGGCACCCCATCCCCACGCGCAGCACTTCACGCACGAACCGGAACGGCACGGAGACGTGGATTCCAACCGCATCCTGATCATCGACTACGGCTCGCAGTTCACGCAGCTGATCGCCCGGCGCATCCGGGAAGAGCGCGTGTACTGCGAGATCCATCCCCCCACCCGCTCGCTGGAGTGGATCCGCGAGTGGGCGCCGAAGGGGATCGTGCTCTCCGGCGGGCCGTCGTCCGTCTACGGCGAGGACGTGCCCACCGCCGACCCCGAGATGCTGCACATGGGCATCCCCGTCCTGGGCGTGTGCTACGGGATGCAGCTCATCACGCACCTGGAAGGCGGCGTGGTGGAGCGCGGGCGCCGCGAGTACGGCCGCGCGCAGGTGACCGTCCGCGAGGCCACCGGCATCTTCGACGGCTTCCAGGAAGGCGAGCAGACGCAGGCGTGGATGAGCCACGGCGACCACGTGGTGCAGCCGCCGCCCGGCTACCGGCTGTTGGCGACGACGGAGGGGCTCCCCTGGGCCGCCTTCGCCGCCGACGACCGGCCCATCTACGGCGTGCAGTTCCACGTGGAGGTGGCGCACACCACCCGCGGCGCCGACATCATCGGCAACTTCGTCTTCGGCGTGTGCGGCTGCCGGCCCACGTGGACGGCGGGCTCGTACATCGACGGCGAGATCGAGAAGATCCGCGCGCAGGTGGGCGACGCGCAGGTGATCTGCGGGCTCTCGGGCGGCGTGGACAGCTCGGTCGCGGCGTCGCTGGTGCACCGCGCCATCGGCGACCAGCTCACCTGCATCTTCGTGGACACCGGGCTGCTGCGGCAGGGCGAGCGCGAAAGCGTGGAGCGCACCTTCCGCGCGCACCTGGGGATCCGGCTGGAGGTGGAGGACGCGTCCGAGCTCTTCCTCGACCGTCTCGCCGGCGTGGAGGACCCCGAGCGCAAGCGCAAGATCATCGGCAACACCTTCATCGACGTCTTCGAGAGCGCGTCGGAGCGGATCGGGGGCGACGCGAAGTTCCTGGTGCAGGGCACGCTCTACCCCGACGTGATCGAGTCGCTGTCGGTGAAGGGCCCCTCGGCCACCATCAAGACGCACCACAACGTGGGCGGCCTGAAGGAGGAGATGAAGTTCGCGCTGGTGGAGCCGCTGCGGGAGCTGTTCAAGGACGAGGTGCGGCAGGTGGGCCGCGAGCTGGGGCTCCCCGAGGAGATGGTGGGGCGGCACCCGTTCCCCGGCCCCGGGCTGGCGATCCGCGTCCTGGGCGCGGTGGACCGCGGCGAGCTGGAGGTGCTGCGCCGCGCCGACACCATCTACCTGGAAGAGATCCGCGCGGCCGGGCTGTACGACGACATCTGGCAGGCGTTCGCCGTGCTCCTCCCCGTGCGCTCGGTGGGGGTGATGGGGGACGAACGGACGTACGAGAACGTCTGCGCCCTGCGCGCCGTCACCAGCCGCGACGGGATGACGGCCGACTGGTACCCGTTCCCGCACGACGTGCTGGCGCGCATCAGCACCCGCATCATCAACGAGGTGACCGGCATCAACCGCGTCGTCTACGACATCAGCTCCAAGCCCCCGGCCACCATCGAGTGGGAGTAGAGGGCAGCCTGGAGGGATCGAAGGCCGCGGAGGACCGGACGCCGGTACTCCGCGGCCTCTTTCGTTTGCGCGCGAAAGCCGTCGAGAGTTCATCAGCAGGTGACCCGATCGAAGCTCTCACCTGACAAGACTCTTGCCGAGCGACGCGGCGCGGCATTGATTCTTCGCGACCCCTCCCGCCTCTTTTCGCCTCCACCCTCCGCCCGATCATGACGACTCGCAAACTCCGCCGCGACGCCGTGGGACTGCTCGGCCTGGCGATGGTCCTCGTGGCCGGCGCGTGCACGCCGCCGGGGACCATGGCGCTTCCGTCCCCGCGCCCCGTGTCGCTGGACAGCCTGTTCCAGCTGGCGATCGACGACGCGGCGGTGTACCGCGCCGACCACGTGCTGCCGCTGAACGCCGCCGTCCCCGACGGCAACGGGAACGTGCGGGTGGTGACGTTCACCAGCTACGCCGGCTACACCGCGGGCACCGACACCGTCACGCGGGACACCTGGGTGACGCTGGTGCCCGAGGTGAGCGACTCGTGCAACGGCTTCACGGGCGACCTCAAGCTGCGCCTCAACCAGCTCCTGGGCCTGCCCCCGCACGCCGGCGACTCGCTGATGGTGGAGATGACCGTGCCGGCGAGCCGGCTCTTCCGCCCCGTGGCCGACCCGGCCATCACCACGCGCTACCCCTGCGGCGACACCCTGCAGGCCGGCTGTGGCGAGAGCTTCCCCGTCGCCGTGAGCCCCGAGCACGTGCGCTGGATCGCCGACAACCTTCTCACCAAGTGGCAGGACCCCAACGGCTACCCGTGGACGCGGCTGGGCTACACCTACAACTGGCACCCCGGCTCGCCACGCTACGGCGCGTCGGAATACCTGGTGCGCAGGGAGACGGTGGCGACCGGCGTGACGGTGCAGAACGTCCGCGCCTACTGCGGCCGCGGGAGCTGATCCCACACGCGTTTTGCATGGTCGGGATGATGGATGACGATGCGCGGTCCGTTCCGGGAGGGAACGGACCGCGCATTTACTTTACATCGGAACCTGCGAGCGGGAAGAAGGCGCGAGCTACGGCGCCGTTCGCGGCCGCGGGAGCGCTGTCGGGGGCAGGATGTTGTTCAGGCGCATGTAGTTGGCGAGCTGGCTGTAGTGGTCGGCCATGTCGATCACGTGGCCCAGCACCATCCCCGCGCGCGTCACCGTGCGCGACTGGCCGCGGAACGTCATGGTGACCTGGTCGCCCAGCTTGGCATCGTCGAGCTGCGCGAACGCGTTCTCGCAGAAGGTGAACGACGCGTTGAGCTGCTCGAGCAGCTTCGCTCGGGGCCAGGTGGCCTTCACGGAATCGGAGGTCGCGGTGTCCTCGGCCGCGCGCGTCGCCTTCATGTCGCCGAACGCGTTGCAGAACAGGTAGTTGTCGGTGGCGAGGTGCTGGGCGATGTAGCCGATGGTGAGCTGCGACGGCGTCGGCCTGTAGCTGAACAGCCGCTCGGGGATCGAGTCGAACGCCTGCGCCAGGTTCCGCTGCAGCGACATCGTGCGCCCGCGGAACACGGTCGTCACCGGGTTCGCCTGCGGCGCGGGAGACGGCTGCTGGGCGGCGAGGCCCGCCGGCAGGACCAGGGCGAGGAGCACTGCGTACGAGGTCTTCATACGTCCTCCGGGAGGGGATGGTCGGGGGGAACCATCGTGATACTCGGTGAGACGGCCGGCTCGCGCAACCGGCGGACGATGTCGGGGTCCATGGTGATTGGCTGAAGCAACGACGAAGGCGGGGTC
>DASQLJ010000458.1:0-8906 GCA_035630095.1 Longimicrobium sp. | reverse complement strand
CAAGGCCCATCGCTCAGGCACTCCTGCGCCCAAGCTCCTGCAGGCTACCTGAACGATTACCTCGCGGCTACAACGGCACGCAGTCCGCCTTCGCGGACTTCTCGATTCGGCGGTGTCCGTGCGGGTCCAGGATCACGCGGTGGGCGGGCCGTCACCCCCGCCTCCCGTCCACATCCTTCGAACCGGCCACAACCAAATCTACCGGAGAACCGCCGGTATTTCGCCTGCGCCCGCCTCCGAACGCGGAAGCGATTTGCCCACACCGGGATGAAGTCCGCGAAGGCGGACTGTGTGCCCTTGTAGCGGCGAGTTCACTCGCAAATTCCCACACCGGAAACCGCCTCCCTTGCTTCGGATGGTCGCTTCCCTGCACCGCCGTCTTTCTTTCGGATGATCGCTTCCCTGCACCGTCGTCGTTGCTTCGGATGATCGCCACTCTGCGCCGTCGCCGTCGCTGCTGCGGATGATCGCTGGCGGCCATGAAGAAAGGGCGTCCGCAGCCGCGGACGCCTTTCGACGGAACGAGCGGGCGCGGGTGCGGAATCAGCTCCGCACCCGCGCATCATCGCATCACGGCCCCAGCAGGATCGCGTTCAGCAGCATCGGCTGGCTGCTGCGCCAGAAGAGGCGGAAGAGCGGGTCGTCGGCGAAGAGGACCACGCTGCCGCTGCCCATCTGCTTCGTCACCAGCCACCCGCCCTGCCCCAGCCGCCGCAGGTTCTCGGGGCTGATCACCCCCGAGAGCCGCGCGGGCGCCGCGGGAAAGTAGGCCACCGTCTCGATCCCCGCGCCCGGCTCGAACACCAGCGAGCCCTGGTGCAGCACGAAGGTCTGCGCGGGGTTGGCGTCCTGCCCCGCCCCGAACGCCAGCGGGTGCGCCGGGTCCAGCGTGACCGAGGTGATCATCCCCGGCACCTCCTGGCGGAACTCCTGCCGCTCGCGCTCCTCCCGGCCGGCCAGGTACTTCGAGCGGATCAGCGCGCTGTCGGCGGCGGCCTCGCGCGTCTTGATCTCGGCGGTGGGGGCGAAGGCCTCGGCGGCGCCGGCCATGGCCACCAGCCGCCCGCCGCGCTGCACGTACACCTTCAGCGTGTCCACCGCGGCGCGGATCGCCCGGGGCGAGGCATCGGGGATCACCACCACGTCGTAGCGCGACAGGTCCACGCGCGTCAGGTCGGCCCCGTCGATGGCGTCGAAGTTCATCCCCAGCTGCTGGTCCATGAAGAACCAGAGCGCGCCGAACGAGGTGGCGTTCACCCCCTCGCCCGAGACCACCGCCACGCGCGGGCGCTTGATCGCCCGCACGTTCTCGCTCCCCAGGTCGATCCCGTCCTCGCTGCGCCCGGTGGACACCGAGGCGGCGTAGGCGCCCAGCCCGGCGCGCGTGGCCCGCGCCTGCAGCGAGTCGTTGCCGCGCGTGGGGATGAACCAGGTCCCCGCCGGCCAGCGCCGCCCGCCGAAGGTGGCCGGCTTCCCCAGCACCCGCACCCGCCCGCCGGCGTCCAGGAAGCGCATCACCGCCCCGGTCTGCTCCGCGCCGGGGAGCACCAGGTAGCCGTACGCCGGCGCCGGCACGCCCGCGGCTGACGCCTCGGACGGCGCGGGGACGGGCGACCAGCTGCCACCCAGCCCCGGCGCCACGCGGTACGCCGCCACGCCGTAGGCGTAGGGGAGCGACCAGCCGGTGATGTCGTACGAGAAGTCGGCGCGGAGCGGGGTCTCCTGCTGCAGCAGCGTCACCGCCAGCCGGCCCAGCCGCTGCCGGGCGCGCACGCGGTAGGTGCCCGCGGGGAACTGCGAGCGCTGCGGGAAGCCGGCGTACGCCCGCGCCCCCGCCCCGAAGCCGCCGCCGGCCCGCTCCACCTCCACCCCCTGCTGCCGCAGGTGGGCCACCAGCGCCTGCACCCGGGTGGGGTCGGTCCCCGGCACCAGCAGGAAGTCCTGCTCGCCCACCCCCGCCGTGCGCGCGGACGAGGCGTAGTCCGTCAGCAGCTGGCTCTTCCCCGCCGCCACGGCGCGCAGCGTGGCCTGGCCGCTGGTCCAGTGGTGCAGCGCGCGGTCGCGCAGCGTGAGCGTGTCGCCGTCCGTCCGCGCCACGGCCTGCCCGGCGGCGCCGTGGCCGGCCTGCTCGTAGGTCATCCCCACCGCGCCCGTCAGCGACGGCCAGCTGTCGCCGTAGCCGGGGTAGAAGAGGTCGAAGAACTCGCCCGTGTAGTAGCTCCACCCCTGCCGGTCGAACGCCTGCGCGTTGGCCTGCCCGAAGCGCTGCCCCCAGCGCAGCACGTACGCGGGGTAGATCGGGTTGATCGGCGCCGCGGCGGGGAAGAAGAAGTACGACGAGTTGTACCCCATCTCGTGGAAGTCCACGTGCACCTGCGGGTTCCAGCGCCACCAGGTGACCAGCCGCTGCCGCGTCTCGCGCTGGGTGCCCCAGCTCCAGTCGCGGTTCAGGTCGAAGAGGTAGTGGTTGAAGCGGCCGCCCGGCCACGGCTCGCGGTGCTCGCGCGCCTGCGGGTCGGGGTTGGGCCGCTCGCCGCGCACCGAGCGGTACCAGCTCACGTAGCGGTCGCGCCCGTCGGGGTTGGTCACCGGGTCGATCACCACCACCACGCTGTCCAGCACGCCGCGCACCTCGGCCGCGCCGCGCGCCAGGTCGTACGCCGTCCACATCCCCGCCTCGGACGACGAAGCCTCGTTGCCGTGCACGCCGTAGCTGAAGTAGACCACCGCCGGGTTCGTCGACGCGACCTGCGCGGCGCGCGCGGGCGTGGTCTCCACGCGCGTGAGCTCGGCGTTGGCCGCCAGCACCGCGTCCAGGCGCGCAAGGATGTCGGGGCGGGCGATCACCAGCTGGAAGAGCTCGCGCCCCTCGTACGTCTGCCCGTAGGCCTGGTAGCGCACGCGGTCGGGCGCGGCGGCGGCCAGCGCACGGGCGTACTGCTGCACCCCCGAGTGCGGGGTGAAGCGCTCACCCAGGGCGTAGCCCAGCACCTGCTCGGGGCTGGGCGGCGCCTGCTGCGCAACGGCGGACACGGCGAGAAACGCGGTCGTCACGAGCGCCGCGGCGCCGGGAAGGATGCTGCGTGCCATTCGGTGTTGGCGGCTGGTGGGGGAACGGATGACCCCGGCGGGGGGTTGGATGCGAAGCTATGCGGCGTCCCAAAGCCGCGCAACGCGGCGGCTTGACACGTGGCGGGCGGCCGGGTAGCCTCACCCGCGCCGGGGGATGCCCGGCATGGCGCACCAGGTCACGGGAGAACGGATGCGGGCAGGACGGGTGGCGTGCCTCGCGCTCGCCGTGGCGGTGACGGCGGGGTGCGAGCGGAAGGCGGCGGCGGGCACCATCCCGCGCGAGCGCTTCGTGCTGGCGAACGCGGCGCTGCGCGCGGTGCCCGACACCGCCGCCGCGGGCGACAGCCTGCGCGCCGCGGCGCTGAAGCGGCACCGCGTGACCGACCGCGACCTGCTGCGCTTCGTGCAGGTGCACGGCACCCGCGTGGAGTACATGTCCACCGTCTGGCGCGAGATCGCCGACAGCGTGCAGCGGCGGTACGAGCGCTCCCACCGGGCCGGCCGGAGCGAGGGCCTTCCACCGGGGATGAACAGGCCGGACATGAACCAGCGGGTGGACTCGATCGTGCGCCCCTCCGGCGAGCCGACCGTGATCCCGCCGCCTCCGCCGCCCGGGGCCCCGCCGGCGCTCCCCGTCCGCCGGCCCAGGCCGCCGCCGGCGGGGACGGTGCCGCCGGTGATGCCCAGGCGCGAGCCGCCCGTGCGCACCCCCTCGCCGCCGACGGATCGCGGCCCCATGACGCCGCCGGCCGCCGACTCGCTCAAGCGCACGCCCGCACCCTGATCCGCATCCTCCAAAAGACGAGCCCCGGCCGCGGCGCCGGGGCTCGTCTTCGTCCTATCCCCCCCGAAAAGACAGCAACTGCGTCACACGGTGGAAACGGAGAACCAGAGAACCGGAGAACCGGAGACTGCACGTAGTTTCCTCTGGTTCTCCGGTCCTCTGGTTCCTGTGGGTGATACCGTTCAGCGGGGAGGGAGAGCGTCGCCATGCGAGGGCAGCGTGCGGGTGCGGCGGGGGACATCCGGGGGGACCGGACCGCATCCCGAAATCAGCCGGGGGCGGCCGCGGTGCGTCCACCCCCTGCCCTGGCAACGACTTGCGGCGCGGCGGAGGGGTGTCGCGGGCTCGGCGCGGCTCTTGAAGAGCTGCCGGGACAGCGCGTGGCCGCCGCGGGTGGCGGCGCGCGAGCCATCCATGCGGCGGGCGAGGGTGTCCGCCGCCGACCCATCGCGCGGAGATGTACCGATGCGCCGTTTCCTCCATGCCTGCGTGCTGCTGCTCTCGGGAGCGATCCTGGCGGGCTGCGACGACTCCACCTTCGTGGACGACAACCTCGACTGCGACCGGGTGCGCAGCTTCTCGCTGGGCTCCAGCGCCAACGGCTCGCTCGACCCCAGCGATTGCCGGCTCGGCGACGGCTCCGCGGTGGACTACTACCGCTTCCGCCTGAGCTCCAGCCGCGACGTGTACCTCAGCATGACCTCCAACGTCATCGATCCCTACGTGGCGGTGGTGGACGAGTTCGGCAACCTCGTGGCGGAAGAGGACAACGGGGGCGCGGGCTTCTCGGAGATGAGCGTGTTCCTCCCCTCCGGCACCTACTACATCGCCGCGAGCAGCTTCTCCGCGGGCGACTACGGGGACTACTTCCTGGATACCGACTCCGACTGAGTCCGCCGGTCCGCTGGTCGATCGAAGGAAGATGGCGCGCGGCCTCGCGGGAGAGGCCGCGCGCCTTTCGTCGGGCGGACGTGACGCCGCGGCGGCCGAATCGAGTCGTCCGCCCGCCCTGCTTCTCCCCCGACACCGATCGTGGTGCAACGGGATGGGATTGGGGGCAGAATTCTTGCCTTCAGCGCGCCGAAACGGGCGCGGCGTGTGCCCGCTCATCTACGCGACGTCTCACGGTCCACCCACCCGGGTACGATCCATGTCCACCCAGTACGTCTACTTCTTCGGCGCGGGGCAGACCGAGGGCGACGGCTCGATGAAGCACCTGCTCGGCGGCAAGGGCGCCGGCCTGGCCGAGATGGCGCGCATCGGCGTTCCCGTCCCCCCCGGCTTCACCATCACCACCGAGGTCTGCCGCCTCTACCTCAAGGGCCACCGCTACCCCGAGGGCCTCGCCGAGCAGGTCGCCGCCGCCACCCGCCGGCTGGAGGAGGCGACGGGGAAGACCTTCGGCGGGGGCGAGAACCCGCTGCTGGTCTCCGTCCGCTCGGGCGCCAGGTTCAGCATGCCGGGGATGATGGACACCATCCTCAACCTGGGGCTGAACGAAGAGACGGTGCTGGCGCTGGCGGCGGCCTCGGGGAACGAGCGCTTCGCCTGGGACAGCTACCGGCGCTTCGTGCAGATGTACGGCGGCGTGGTGCTGGGCGTCCCCGCCGCGCGCTTCGAGGAGCTGATCGAGCACCGCAAGGCGGCGCGCGGGGTGAAGGAAGACACGGATCTGGACACCGACGACCTGCGCGAGCTCACCGCGGCCTTCAAGGACGTCGTCCAGGCGCAGACCGGCGAGCCCTTCCCGGAGGACCCGCAGGACCAGCTCTGGGGCGCCAACCACGCCGTCTTCAGCTCGTGGGACACGCCGCGGGCGACGGCGTACCGCAAGATCAACGGGATCCCCGACGACCTGGGCACCGCGGTGAACGTCTGCACCATGGTCTTCGGCAACATGGGCGACGACAGCGCCACCGGCGTCTGCTTCACCCGCGACCCCTCCACCGGCGAGCGCGAGTTCTACGGCGAGTTCCTGGTGAACGCGCAGGGCGAGGACGTGGTCGCCGGCATCCGCGACCCGGTCCCCATCGCCCGCATGAAGGAGGTGATGCCGGTCGCCTACGGCGAGCTGCTGGAGGCGCAGACGAAGCTGGAAGGCCACTTCCGCGACGCGCAGGACCTGGAGTTCACCGTGGAGCGCGGCCACCTGTACATGCTGCAGACGCGCACCGCCAAGCGCACCGGCCGCGCCGCCGTGCGCATGGCCGTGGAGATGGTGGACGAGGGGATGATCTCGGTGGACGAGGCCGTGCTGCGCGTGGAGCCCGCCCAGCTCGACCAGCTCCTGCACCCCACCATCGACCCCGACGCGCAGGTGAAGGTGCTCACCACGGCGCTCCCCGCCTCCCCCGGCGCGGCGTCCGGCCGGGTGGTGTTCAACCCCGACGCCGCCGCCGAGCGCGGGCCCCACGAGCCGGTGGTCCTGGTGCGGCGCGAGACGAGCCCGGAAGACTTCCACGGGATGGTGGTGTCGCAGGGCATCCTCACCTGCCGCGGGGGGATGACCAGCCACGCCGCCGTGGTCGCGCGCGGGATGGGCAAGTGCTGCGTGGCGGGGGCGGGCGACATCGAGATGGACGAGGCGCGCGGCCACTTCCGCGTGGGCGGCCAGACGGTGCACGAGGGCGACTGGATCACCCTGGACGGGAGCACCGGCCGCGTGATCCTGGGCCAGGTCCCCACCGTGGAGCCCGAGCCGGGCGACGACTTCCGCCGGCTGATGGAGTGGGCCGACCAGTTCCGCACCCTGCAGGTGCGCACCAACGCCGACACCCCGCACGACTCGGCGGTGGCGCGGAAGTTCGGCGCCGAGGGGATCGGGCTCTGCCGCACCGAGCACATGTTCTTCGAGGGCGACCGCATCGACGCGGTACGCGAGATGATCCTGGCCGGCAACCCCACCGGCCGCGCCATCGCCGAGGCGAAGCTCCTCCCCATGCAGCGCGCCGACTTCGAGGGGATCTTCCGGGCGATGGACGGCCTCCCCGTGACCATCCGCCTCCTCGACCCGCCGCTGCACGAGTTCCTCCCGCACGGCGACAGCGAGATCAAGCACCTGGCGCGCAAGACCGGGGTCGACCCGGTGCAGCTGCGCGCGCGGGTGGAATCGCACCACGAGGCCAACCCCATGCTGGGCCACCGCGGCTGCCGCCTGGGCATCACCTACCCCGACATCACCTGGATGCAGGCGCAGGCGATCTTCGAGGCCGCGGTGAACGTGACGCGCGAGGGCGTCACCGTTCTCCCCGAGATCATGGTCCCCCTGGTCGCCACCGCCGAGGAGCTGAAGCGCCAGCGCACCATCATCGACCAGGTGGCCGAGGAGGTGTTCGACAACGCCGGCGTGAGCGTGAGCTACATGGTGGGCACCATGATCGAGCTCCCCCGCGCCGCCCTCACCGCCGACGAGATCGCGAAGGACGCGCAGTTCTTCTCCTTCGGCACCAACGACCTGACGCAGACCACCTTCGGCCTGTCGCGCGACGACGCGGGGCGCTTCCTGCCGCTGTACGTGGAGCAGGGAATCATCCCCGACGACCCGTTCCAGACGCTGGACACGGGCGGCGTGGGCAAGCTGGTGGAGATGGCCTGCCGCTTGGGCCGCGGCGTGAAGGACGACCTGAAGCTGGGCATCTGCGGCGAGCACGGCGGCGACCCGCGCAGCATCCAGTTCTTTCACGCCACGGGGCTGAACTACGTGAGCTGCTCCCCCTACCGCGTGCCGATCGCGCGCCTGGCCGCCGCCCACGCCGCGCTCAACGACCCGCGCCTGAAGGAGCCCGCCATGCTCCAGAAGCAGGAGATGGCGGCGGCGGACTAGGCTGCGCGCCGCGTCGCGGCAGAGGCGGCGGCACCCTGGTCTTTTCGGGCGAGGACCTCCGCGAACCCATGCGTGCGCATCCGTAACCCGGACGCGTGCCACTCTCATTCTGGGCCGCAGGACATGCCGTCGGTGAGCTGTGCATTACGCGATTTGCCGACGATCCGGATCGATAGTCGGCACGCCAGTTCGTGTGGACCGCCGCTAATCGCCGCCACCCCCCGCACCGAACCCCGTCGTTCTTCAGGCAAGACCTATTGGGTCTAGTTCCATTTTTGGTACTACCAAAACTGGTACTACCAAATTTGGTACCATGTCCCGCTACGCCACGTCGTCGATGCTGCGGGGCCAGTCGTCCTTGAGCAGGCGGGAGAGGGAGCGGTCGGCGAGGAGGCGGCCGCCGGTCTGGCAGCGCGCGCAGTAGTTGGTCTCGTTCGCGGCGTAGCGGATGCGCTGCACCGGCGCGCCGCAGACGGGGCACGGCTGGCCGAAGCGGCCGTGCACCGCCATCTCGGGATGGAACGCCTGCACCTTCGCGGGGAAGCCGTCGCCCGCCTCGCGCCGCAGGCGGTCGGTCCACTCGGCCAGCGTGTCGCGCACGGCGTGGTGGAGGCGGCCGATCTCCTCGTCGTCCAGGTTGGTGGTGAGCTGCACGGGCGAGAGCCGCGCGCGGTGCAGGATCTCGTCGGAGTAGGCGTTGCCGATGCCGCTGAACAGGCGCGGGTCGGTGAGCGAGCGCTTCAGGGTGTGCCGCTCGCGCAGCAGCGCCGCGCGGAACGCGTCCTCCGTCGCGGCCATCAGGTCGATCCCGCCCGGGTCCATCGCCCATAGCGCCTCCTCGCCGCGGACGAGGTGGATGGAGGCGCGGCGCGTGCTCCCCGCCTCGGTGAGCGCCAGGGTGCCGCCGGTGAAGTCGAACGCCGCCAGGCCGATCTTCCCCGGCACCTTCGCGCCTTCCTCGAGCCAGCGGAAGCGGCCCGCCACCATCAGGTGCACCACGATGAAGTCATCCCCGTCCAGCTCCATCACGATCCGCTTGCCGATCCGCCGCAACCCGGTGACGCGCCTGCCCGCCAGCTCCGCCGGCCGCGGCCGCACGCTGCGCAGCACGAACGGGCTCGCCAGCCGGATCCCCAGCAGCGTCTGCCCCACGATCCGGCGCTCCAGCGCCTCGATGTAGACGGTGACGTCGGGAAGCTCGGGCATGGCGGCGTGCGGCTGGAGATC
>DASQLJ010000457.1:0-5709 GCA_035630095.1 Longimicrobium sp. | reverse complement strand
GCCTGCTCCTGGGCCGGGGTTCGGCCACAGGATCGATGAGGAGCGACCGGAATTCAAATCGTGTGCGACGAAATACCGATCTAAGTCGCTGTCATGCAACGCATTACAGGACAGGCCGGCTCAACGAGCCGGACAGCAGTGGCCGAGGACGTGTCATCATCGCCCGACATGAAAATAAGGAGGCGCCCCGCAGATCCCGGGGCGCCTCCTTCACGTCGACTTGAGGCGAGACGCTCAGCCCCGGGCGCCGCGGCCGTTCAGGATCTTGAGGAACGAGCGGCCGCGCAGCTCGTCGAGCGTCAGGCCGGTCATCTCCAGCGCCTCGCGCTCGGTGAGGGCGCCGCAGTTGAGGCCGCGCAGGAAGTAGTTCAGCAGCCCCTGCCCCGTGGCCGCGTCGTCGAACACGTCGCCCACGAGGGTGGCCTGCGCCGCCTTCTCCACGAAGTTCTTCAGCCGCGCGCCGGCGCTGTCCACGCTCTCCAGGAAGAACGCGAACACCGCGGCGTAGCGGGTGACGAGCTGCGCCGGGTGCAGGTCCCATCCCTGGTAGAAGCCGTTCACCAGCGAGTGGCGCGCGTCGTCGTAGTGCAGCTTCCAGGCGCGGTGCACGCCGGCACGGTTCTCCGCCACCTGCCCGGCCGTCAGCGTCGCCCCCGCGGCGGCGCGGTGCACGGGTACCGGCATCACCGTGGTCGACCCGTCCGACAGCCACACGCCGGTGCCGGCCAGCGACACCTGCATGGCGTGCTTGGCATGGTCGCACGCCAGGTGGCGCATGTGCTGGTGCGCGGCGGTGATCCCCACGCCCGCCGTGTAGTCGTAGGTGCCGAAGTGCGCGGCGGTGATGCGCCCGCCGCCGGCCCGCACCAGCTCGGGCAGCATGCATCGCCCGTCCGCGCCGATGATCGCCTGCGGCACCTCCACCATGATCTCGAAGCGCAGCGCGCCGTCGGCCAGCCCCAGCCTGGGCTCCAGCGCCTGGAGGACGGCGGCGAAGTACTCCACCTGCTCCGGCAGCGCCACCTTGGGCGCCGTGAGCACGAAGTTGGGCGGCAGCACGCCCCCCGTCGCCTCCACCAGCGTGGTGAGGAACAGGTCGAGCGTGCGGGTGCTGCGGCCGCGCAGCTCCTCGCTCAGCGTCTTCACGCGGATGCCCAGGAAGGGGGGGAGCGTCCCCTCCGCGAGCCCCTTCGCCACCTCGCGCGCGACGGACTGCGCGTGGCCGTCCTCCTCCGCGTCGGGCCGGTTGCCGTAGCCGTCCTCGAAGTCGATGCGGAAGTCCTCCACCGGCTCGCGGCCCAGCTTCTCGGCCACGCGGGTGTAGACGCGCTCCGCGAAGTCGCCGCCCGCGATCCCCAGCGCCCGGGCGAGCGTGGCCGCGTCGGGCGCGTAGTCGTCCAGCGCGCGGCGGGCGACCTGGCCGAGCTTCACCGTGCTGTCGGAGCGGAAGAGCTGCGCGCCGCCGTACACGGTGTGCACGGGCTGGCGCGCGCCGCCCTCGCCCGGATACTGACGAGCGAACGCCTCGTTGGCGGCGCGCAGGCGCTCGACCGGTGCGGAGAGGTCCTCGGGACTGAGCGTGGTCTGCATCGATCTCGGCAATGGGGTGGATCGAGGGGGACGCGCGGGGCGTTCCCGGTCGACGTCTATCCGTTGTAGATGGTGCCCTTGCTGGCGCGGTACAGCTCCAGCACGGCGTTGGCCTCCTCGCGCAGCACGCCGTCCACGATCTCGATGCCGCGGGCGCGCAGGTAGGCGTGGCTCTCGGGGAAGACGGGGCCCTCCTCGAAGTTCAGCCGGCGCGCGTCGTCGCGGTGCGCGCCGCAGACCACGCGGGTCACGCCGCTCCACAGCGTGGCGCCCAGGCACATCGCGCACGGCTCGCAGCTCGTCACCAGCTCGTGCTCGGGCCCGCCCGGCGAGCGGAGCGAGAACGAGCCCAGGCGCGCCTGCGCGACCATGAACGCCACCATCTCGCCGTGCAGCGTGCAGTTGTTCTGCCGCACCACGCTGTTCACGCCCACGGCGACCAGCTTCCCCGTCTCCCGTTCGAAGATCGCCGCGCCGAAGGGGCCGCCGGTGCCGCGCACCACGTTCTGGCGCGAGAGCTCGATGGCCAGGCGCATCTTCTCCTCGTCGCCCGCGTACGCGGGCTCGAAGTCGACGGCGGACTCGACCCAGTCCGGCAGGCTGACGGTGACGGTTGGCAGGCTCATGGAGTCAGGAACGGTAGATAGGTGCAGGGACGTCGGTTGCGGGCGATCGGGCTTTCGAACGTCGTCCTCGATCGACTGAGATTTTCATCCGTCGACCCTCGGCCGCCGGTGTCCACGCGTCCGCACGTCTTCCGCGGGCGGGCGGACGGCTCGGCACGATAACGCGGGCGGGGGCGGCGGGCCAGTTCGGGCGCGGGACGGCGGACGCCGGACGGACGGCGCGCCGCATGTTCCGGCGGGAAGAGCAGAGGGTGTTCCGGAAGATGGGAACCCGTGCTATTCTCATCCCCCGAAACAAGGCCACATCTCGCGCAGGTGCCACACCCGCCGCCCGCGGTCCGTCCCGCGGCGCGGCCCTCCCCGAGGCTGTACGCAGGGTCCGCCACACACCCCCGATGCCCCAGACCATGCTGCCGCCCCAGGACGGCAAACTGTCGATCACCGAGGGGATCGACGGTGAAAGCGCGCTGGCCGCGCTACGGCACAGCGAGGCGTACTTCCGCTCGCTGGTGGAGAACGCGCGCGACGTGATCCACGTGATCAACGAGGACCGCACCACGCGCTACATCACCCCCTCGGTGCAGGGGCTGCTGGGGTGGACGCCCGAGGAGCTGGTGGGCCGCAGCGTGCTCGACATCGTGCACCCCGACGACGTGGCCGCCGCGCTGGAGCAGCTCCGCCTGAGCCGCGAGACGCCCGGCGCCGGCCGCCCGCTGACCATGCGCGCGCGCCACCGCGACGGCTCGTGGCGCGTGTTCGAGGCGATCGGGCGGAACCTGGTGGACGACCCCGCGGTGCGCGGCATCATCGTCAACTCGCGCGACGTGACCGGCCGCCGCCGCGCCGAGGAGGAGAACCTGCGCCTGGCCGCCTTCGCCCGCGAGAACCCCAACCCGATCTTCGAGTGCGACGCCGAGGGCGGCGTGCTGTGGGCCAACGCCGCCGGCGAGCGCGTGGTGCGCGAGCTGGGGGTGGACGCGCCCGAGTGGCTCCTCCCGCACGAGCACGTGCGCCTGGTGCGCGAGGCGGCGGCCGGCGGCAGCGGCGCGAGCGGGGAGGAGGCGCGCGTGGGCGGGCGGGTGTTCGCCTGGGCGTACCACCCGCAGCCGGCGCTGGGCACGGTGCACCTCTTCGGCGAGGAGGTGACGGAGCGCAGGCGCGTGGAGGAGCGGCTGCTGCACGACGCCCTGCACGACGCGCTCACCGGGCTCCCCAACCGGCACATGTTCATGGAGCGGCTGGGCGAGTGCCTCTTCCGCTTCAACCAGGGCGCGGGGCAGTGCGCGGTGCTCTTCCTGGACCTGGACCGCTTCAAGGTGGTGAACGACTCGCTGGGCCACCACGTGGGCGACGAGCTGCTGGTGGCCGTCGCGCGGCGGCTGCGCGAGAACGTGCGCGACTGCGACACCGTGGCCCGCTTCGGCGGCGACGAGTTCGCCATCCTCCTCACCGGGCTGGAGGACGCGACGGTGGCGACGGAGATCGCCACACGCCTGGCGAACGCGGTGGCCGCGCCGGTGAACCTGAACGGCTACGAGATCTTCACCTCGGCCAGCATCGGCATCGCCATGGCCACCTTCGGCTACGACCGGCCGGAGTACCTGCTGCGCAACGCCGACATGGCCATGTACCGCGCCAAGGGGAGCCCCGGCGCCGCGTGGGAGGTGTTCGACCGCGGGATGCACGCGCAGGCGCTGGCCCGCCTGCAGACCGAGACCGACCTGCAGCGCGCGCTGCAGCGCGACGAGCTCACCCTCGTCTACCAGCCGATCGTGTCGCTGCAGACCGGGCGGACGATCGGCGTGGAGGCGCTGTGCCGCTGGCAGCACCCCGAGCGCGGCCTGATCGAGCCGGCCGACTTCATCCCCACCGCCGAGGAGACGGGGGTGATCGTGCAGCTCGGCGACTGGGTGCTGCGCGAATCCTGCCGGCAGCTCGCCGCGTGGCGCGCGGAGCTGGGCGCGCGCATCGCGGTGAGCGTGAACCTCTCCGCGCGGCAGTTCGCGCACCCGGGGCTGGTGGACGCCGTCCGCGACGCCCTGCGCGAGAGCGGGCTCAAGCCGCGCCACCTGAAGCTGGAGATCACCGAGAGCGCGCTGCTGGAGAGCGACGCCGCCGAGCCGGTGCTGCGCGAGCTGTGCGAGCTGGGGGTGGAGATGCAGATGGACGACTTCGGCACCGGCTACTCGTCGCTCTCGGCGCTGCACCGCCTGCCGATCCGCGCGCTGAAGGTGGACCGCACCTTCGTGGCCCGCATCGGCGAGGGCGGCGCGCCCGGCCAGCTGGTGCGCACCATCGTGCTGATGGCGCGCGGGCTGGACCTGGCCGTGATCGCCGAAGGGGTGGAGACGGAAGCGCAGATGAGCGAGCTGCGCGAGATCGGGTGCGACTACGCGCAGGGCTTCCTGATCGCCCGCCCCCTCCACCCCGACGCCCTCCGCGAGTACCTCGCCGCCGAGTCCGCCTCCGCCTAGCGTCGTCCGCCTCCGCGCGGAGCGCATTCACGGCGCGGACGCAGCTTCCACCGCGAATCAGCCCCGCGCCTGACCGCGTCCGGGGTGCGGCGGATCGCGCTCTTCCCTGCGGTGCCCGTGCGTCCGCCGCGGCGTGCGGGTGGAGGTCGAGGCGCTGGGCGGCGGAGCGGCGGCGGAAACCATCGGCGGGGCACGCACGTAAAGGGCCTGCGCCGCCGCTCCCGGACGCCAGGTGTTTACTTGCGGAACCGCGCACGGCCACTATCTTTCTCCGCCTGCCGGCATGGCCCAAGCACCACACCTCGTCATCTCCCGGACCGCACACCGCCGGAGCGCACGCCCGACCACCCCCAGACCGCGCGCCGCGAGAACCGCCGCGCCCGATCCCCCCATCAGGAGCACCCAATGGCCCAGACTTCCTGCCCCGACTGCGCGACCCAGTACGCGGACGACGCGCCGTACTGCCCCAACTGCGGCCGTCCCAACCCGGCGCGCGCGGCGGGCGGCACCTCGAGCAGCACCGGGACCGGCACGGGGAGCACCACGCCCGAGACCCCGGCCACCGGCAGCACCACCTACACCGCGGGCTCCACCGGCGGCGCGTACGGCGGGCAGGCGGGCTCCACGGGCGGCGCGTACGGCGGGCCGGCCGGCTCGGCGGGCGGGGCCTACGGCGGCCAGGCGGGCGGCGGCGCGTACGGCGGCGGCGCCCCGGGTGGCGGCGGTCCCGGCTACGGCGGTGGTGCCGGCGGCGCGGGCGGCTACGGCGGCGGGGCGGGCGGCGCGGGTGGCGGGTACCAGCAGGGCGGCGGCGCCGGCTTCAGCGGCGGCCCCCCGCAGCAGATCCCCAACTACCTGGTGCAGTCGATCCTGGTGACGCTGTGCTGCTGCCTGCCGCTGGGCATCGTGGCCATCATCTATGCCACGCAGGTGAACACAAAGCGCGACCAGGGCGACATCAGCGGCGCGTGGGCGGCGTCGGCCAACGCCAAGAAGTGGTGCTGGATCGCGTTCGGCGT
>DASQLJ010000456.1:0-14091 GCA_035630095.1 Longimicrobium sp. | reverse complement strand
GGGCCACCTGGACCGCCCGGCGCGCCGAGCTGACGGCCGAGGGGTGGAACGGCCGCGTGGTGTGCCTCGACCGCGACGCCGCCCACATCCGCGCTCACGCCGAGGCCGCGCCCGACGAGGTCGCGTCGCCGGGGTCGGTGGCGCAGCTCATCTACACCAGCGGCAGCACGGGCTCGCCCAAGGGGAGCATGATCCCCCACCGCGCCGTCCCCGGGTTCATGGACGCGTACCTGGAGCTGGCCGCGCCCGGGCGCGACGACGGGCGCGAGGTGTGGCTGCAGGCCTCGTCCGTGTCGTGGGACGCGCTGACGCTGGAGCTGTGGGTGCCGCTGCTGCGCGGCGCCTGCGCCGTCCTCTATCCCCCCGAGCCGGGGGGCGTAAGCGCGGCGGGGCTGGCGCGGCAGGTGGAGCGCCACGGCGTCAACGTCCTCTTCCTCCCGCCCTCGTTCTTCGGCGCGCTGCTGGACGCGGCGCCGGAGGCGATGGCGCGCGCGCGGCTGATCCTGGTCGGCGGCGAGGTCTTCCCCCCCGCCGAGGCGCGGGTGGCGCTGGAGCGGCTGCCGAACACCCGCATCGTCAACCTCTACGGCCCGTCGGAGTGCACGGTGGCGGCGACGGCGTACCCGCTCCCCCCGCGCGCGGCCGAGCTGGGCGAGGGGGCGGTGCCGCTGGGCGCGCCGGTGGGCGACCGGGCCGTGTACCTGGTGGACGCGGACATGCGGCCGGTGGATGGAGAAGGGAGCGGCGAGCTGTGCATCGGCGGGCCGGCGGTGGCGCGGGGATACCTGGGCCGCCCCGCGCTCACGGCCGAGCGCTTCGTCCCCGACCCGTTCGCGGGGCTCCCCGGCGCGCGCATGTACCGCACGGGCGACGCGGTGCGCCGCACCGCCGGGGGCACGCTGCACTTCATCGGGCGCGCCGACCGGCAGGTGAAGGTGCGCGGCTTCCGCGTGGAGATCGGCGAGGTGGAGGCGGTGCTCGCGTCGCACCCGGCGGTGCGCCAGTCCGCCGTGGTCGCGCACGGCAGCGGCGGCGCGCGGCGGCTGGCGGCGTACGCCTCCCTCCGCGACGCGTCGGCCGGCGGGACGGGCGGCGCGCGGGTGGACGCGGCGGCGCTGGCGGAGTGGATGCGCGCGCGGGTCCCCGACTACGAGGTGCCGTCCACCTTCACGGTGATGGACGCGCTCCCGCTGGGCGCCACCCACAAGGTGGACCGCGCCGCCCTCCCCGCACCCGCGGTCGAATCCCCCACGTCCGACGTCGAGCCGCGGACGCCGGAAGAGGCCGCCGTGGCGCGGATCTGGGCCGAGGTGCTGGGGGTGGATCGCGTCGGGCCCGACGACGAGTTCTTCGCGCTGGGCGGGCATTCCCTGGCCGCCGCCCAGGTGGCGGCGCGCGTGCGTCACGAGCTCGGCGCGTCGCTCGCCGCGGCGGACGTGTTCGCGCACCCCACCGTCGCCGGCCAGGCGCGGCAGCTCGCCGCGTCCGCATCCGCCCCGTCGGCGGCGATCCCCCGGGCGCCGCGCGGGGGCGACCTGCCGCTGTCGCCGGGGCAGGAGGCGGTGTGGTTCTTCGAGCGGCTGCGGCCGGGGATGGGCTCGTACACCTTCCGCGCGAGCATCCGCATCGACGGCGGGGTGGACGCGGAGGTGATGGCGCGGACGCTCACCGAGATCGTGCGCCGCCACGAGATCTACCGCACCACCTTCCACGAGGTGGACGGCGCGCCGGTGCAGCGCATCCATCCCCCATCCCCCGTCGCCCTGCCCCGGGTGGACCTCGCGGGGACGCCGGCGGACGAGGTGGATGCGCGCGTGGCCGAGACCTTCGCCGCGCCCTTCGACCTGGCGAACGGGCCCACGGTGCGCTGGGCGCTGTTCCGGCTCTCGGACGCCGAGCACATCCTGACCGTGCACGAGCACCACCTGGTGCACGACGGCTGGTCGTTCGCGCTCTTCCTGCGCGAGCTCACCGCGCTCTATGCCGCCTTCGCCGAGGGCCGTCCGTCGCCGCTGGCCGAGCCGGCGCTGCAGTGGGCCGACTTCGCGGTGTGGCAGCGCGAGTGGCTGCGGGGCGACGAGGCGCGCGGGCAGATCGAGTGGTGGCGGCGCACGCTGGAGGGCGTTCCCCCGTCGCTGGAGCTGCCGGCGGACCGGCCTCGGCCCGAGCAGATGAGCTTCCGCGGCGGGGCGCACCGCGTCCGCCTGCCGCGCGAGCTGTACGCGGCGGCCGAGGCGTTCGGCCGGGCGCGCGGGGTCACGCCGTTCATGACGCTGTTCGCCGCATTCCAGGCGCTGCTGCACCGCTACACCGGCGAGACGGACTTCTGCGTGGGGAGCGCCGTGGCCGCCCGCCACGCGCCCGAGACGCGCGACATGGTGGGGATGGTGGTGAACACCATCCCCCTCCGCGCCGACCTGTCGGGCGACCCCGGCTTCGGCGAGGTGCTGAGGCGCGTGCACGGCCACGTGGTGCAGGCGTACGCCCGCGAGGCGGTGCCCTTCGCCGAGATCGTGGCCGCCGCGGCGCCGGACCGCTCGGCCGGGCACCTGCCGCTCTACCAGGCGGTTTTCTCGTTCCACCACGCGCCCTACCCCGAGCTGGCGCTCCCCGGCGCCACGCTGCGGGTGGAGGAGGGGCTGGAGAGCGGCTGGGCCAAGCTGGACCTGAACGTGATCGTGATCCCGCGGGCACAGCAGGGCGCGGGCGACGAGGTGGTGATGATCTGGGAGTTCGCCGAAGACCTCTTCGACGCCGCCACCATCCGCCGCATGATCGGCCACTGGCAGGCGCTGCTGGCCGGCGCGCTCGCCGACCCCGACCTCCCCGTCTCGCGCCTTCCCATCACCCCCGCGGACGAGGGGCGCCGGCTGCGCCTCCTCGCCGGCGCGCCGACGCCGTATCCCCGCGACGCCACCGTCCACGAGCTCTTCGTGCGCCAGGCGCGCCGCACGCCCGGCGCGGTGGCCGTTCAGGACGACGGCGGGACGATGACCTACGCCGAGCTCGACGCCGCCTCGGCGCGGCTGGCGCGGCGGCTGCGGACGCTGGGCGCGGGCGCCGAGTCGCGCGTGGCCGTGGCGGTGGAGCGCTCCGCGGCGATGGTGACGGCGTTCCTGGCCGCCCTCCGCGCCGGCGCGGCGTACGTGCCGCTCGACCCGTCGCACCCGGCGGAACGACTGGAATACGTGCTGGAGCAGTCCGGCGCGTCGGTGCTGGTGGTGCGCGACGCGGTGCCGCCGTCGCTGGCGGGGTGGGCGGGCGCGGTGGCGCGGGTGGACGATTCAACGTCGTCGGTTGATGACGATGCGGGCGCGTTCGCATCCCCCGTGGCGATGGCGGAATCGCTCGCCTGCGTCCTCTACACCTCCGGCTCCACGGGCCGGCCGAAGGGGGTGGCGATCGTGCACCACGGCATCGTGCGCGTGGTGAAGGACGCCGACTACCTGCAGCTCGGCCCGGCGGACGTGGTGGCGCAGGTCACCACGCCGTCGTTCGACGTGTCGCTCTGGGAGATCTGGGGCGCGCTGCTGAACGGCGCGCGGCTGGTGGTGATCGGCCGCGAGGAGATCCTGTCGCCCGCCACCTTCGTCGGGCGGCTGCGGGGGGATGGGGTGACGGCGCTCTTCCTGACGCCCACCGGCTTGCGGCAGGTGGTGGCGGAGATCCCCGACGCCTTCGCGGGGGTGAAGACGCTGCTGCTGGGCGGCGAGGCGCTGGAAGGCCCCGTGCTGCGCCGCGTGCTGGAGGCCGGACCGCCGGGGCGGATGCTGAACGCCTACGGGCCCACCGAGAGCACCACCTACGCCTCGTGGCACCCGGTGGAGGCCGTGGCCGCCGGCGCGCTGACGGTGCCGATCGGCCGGCCGGTGTCGAACACCACGCTCTGGGTGCTCGACGCCGCGCTGCGGCCGGCGCCGCTGGGCGTGCCCGGCGAGCTGTACATCGGCGGCGACGGGGTGGCGCGCGGCTACCTGGGCCGCCCCGCGCTCACCGCCGAGCGCTTCGTCCCCGATCCCTACTCCGGCCACCCCGGCGCGCGGATGTACCGCACCGGCGACCGGGCGCGGTGGCGGGCGAACGGCGAGTTGGAGTATCTCGGCCGGCTGGACCAGCAGGTGAAGGTGCGCGGCTTCCGCGTGGAGCCGGGGGAGATCGAGGCCGTGCTGCGCGCCCACCCCGCCGTGCGCGACGCCGCCGTGGTGCCCCGCGACGACGGCGGCGAGCGCTGGCTGGCCGCCTACGTGTCCACCGTGGACGGTCCGGCACCCGCGCACGGCGCGGCTGGCCCCCTCCCCCGGCCCCTCCCCGCGCTCCGCGGGGGAAGGGGGAACGGCGATGCCGCGGCGGGCGCGGAGGTGTCGAGGGTGGACGTCGCGCGCGGGGATTCGTCGGTCGCCGGCGCGTCGGCGGGAGATGGAGCGGCGTCCGAGGGCGCGGGCGGCGGCGGGGAGACGGTGGACGCGGCGGCGCTGCGGGCCTGGTGCGCGGAGCGGCTGCCGGCGTGGATGGTCCCCGGCGCGTTCACGGTGCTGGACGCGCTGCCGCAGACGCCGAGCGGCAAGCTGGACCGCCGCGCGCTCCCCGACCCCGGCGGCCCCGCGCCCGCCGCCGGCTGGGAGGCGCCCGCCACGCCCACCGAGCGCGAGGTCGCCGCCATCTGGAGCGAGGTGCTGGGGGTGGAGCGCGTGGGCGCCACCGACGACCTGTTCGACCTGGGCGGCCACTCGCTGAAGGCCACGCGCATCCTCACCCGCATCGGCGCGCGGCTGGGGGTGCAGCTCCCGGTGGGCGTGATCTTCGAGCACCCCACCGTGCGCGGCCTGGCCACGCTGGTGGACGCGCGGCTCGCCGCCGCGCTCGCGGGCGACCCCGACGAGGCGCTCCTGACCTGGCTCGAGACGCTGACCGACGAGGAGGCCGAGCGCCTGCTGGACGACGCCGCGCGCGCGTAGCCGCCGTCGCAGGGTCGGACGGCGCGGCGGCGGCTTCAGCGCGGGCAGGCGAGGAGCGGCGGAAACGGAGAGCGTTCGGAGCCGCGGCCTCATCCCTGCGGCGAAGGCTCGCGAGCGACCCGCGGAGCGGATGGTGGAGCGCGGACCGCCCGGCGCGCCGGCGACGGATGTTCCCCCCGGGACCTAGTGCGAAAGGACTCCATTCGTTAGCATGGATTCCGTGCGGTGGCGCTTGGGGTGCGGTGCGGCGTCCGGACCGGCGACGGGCGGGAGGGGCGATTGTCCACGCCGTCACGGTGGATGTGCGCTCCGTATCAGATAGGCGCAATCGGGCGGGGGTGATTCAAAACGGGCGGATTGGGTGTTAGATTGCCCGCTCCGCGCCCGGACGCGTGAGGGATGCGCGCCCGGAGGGCCGGGACTGCGGAGGGCGGCGGTTTGCCCGGAGCAGGCCCGGCGCGGTTGGCAACGGCGGTATCGTTGCCTACCGCGCGCGCAGCCCGGCCCCCGCGCAGCGGGGGACACGCCCAGACCCGTCGTTGCCCAGGGCCCCGTTCGCTTGAGCCAGCCGCCGCAACCGCCGCCACCCAACCCGCCGCTGCGCGAGGCACTGGTCGAGCTGCGCCCGTTCCTCGTGATCTGGGTGGGGCAGCTGGTGTCGGGGCTGGGCTCGGGGCTCACGTCGTTCGCCGTGACGGTGGCCGTGTACCAGCGCACGCAGTCGCCCGAGCAGCTGGCGCTGCTGATGCTCGCCTGGCTCCTGCCCTCGCTGCTGCTGGCGCCGGTCGCGGGCACGCTGGTGGACCGCTGGGACCGCCGCCGCGTGCTGATCGCCTCCGACACCGGCCAGGCGCTGCTCACGCTGGCCATGGCCGCGCTGGTGCTGAACGGGCACTTCGAGGTGTGGTACCTGTTCGTCATCTCGGTGGCGGCGTCGCTGATCTCGGCGTTCCAGGAGCCGGCCTTCTCCGCGTCGATCTCGGCGCTGGTGCCGCGGCGGCACTACGCGCGGGCCGTGAGCCTGATGCAGCTGCTGATGCCGGCGAGCATGATCGTGGCACCGCTGCTGGGGGGCGCGCTGCTGGCCACGCTGGGGCTGGGCGGGATCATGATGGTGGACGCGGTGACCTACCTGGCCGCCATCGCCGGGCTGCTGCTGGTGCCGATCCCCCCGCCCACGCCCGTGCCGGTGGAGGCCGCCGGGGCGGACGATGGGCCGCGCTGGCTGGCGCCGCTGCGGCGCTTCGGGCGCGAGGCGGCGATGGGGTACCGCTTCCTCCGCTCGCACCGCGGGCTGTTCGGGCTGGTGGTGCTGTTCGCGCTGGCCAACTTCTGGAGCGGGTTCGTCAACCCGCTGCTGGCGCCGATGGTGCTGGCGTTCAGCACCCCGGTGGAGTTCGCCACCACCCAGGCCGCCGTGGGCATCGGCGCGGTGCTGGGCGGCGTGGCGGTGGGGGTGTGGGGCGGCCCGCGCCGGCGCATCGCCGGGGTGATCGCCGCGCTGGCGGTGGGCGGGCTGTGCACCGTGGCGATGGGGCTGCGCCCGTCGATGCCGCTGGTGGGCGGCGCCGTGTTCGTGTGGGCGCTCAGCGCCCCGCTGCTGGCCGCCGGCAGCTCGGCCGTGTGGCTGAGCAAGACCCCGCAGGCGCTGCTGGGCCGCGTGTTCGCCGCGCGGCGCATGATCATCATGGGGATGATGCCGCTGGCGGTGATGATCGCCGGGCCCCTGGCCGAGCGCGTGTTCGAGCCGATGCTCGCACCCGGCGGGCGGCTGGCGGGCTCGGTGGGCGGCGTGATCGGCGTGGGGCCGGGCCGCGGGATCGCGCTGATGTTCCTGGTCCTGGGCACGCTGATGACGGTGACGGCGCTGGGCGGATGGCTGGTGCCGGCCATCCGCAACGTGGAGCGCGACGTGCCCGACGCGCCGCACGCCCCGCACCCGGAGGCGCCGGCGCCCGATGCGCGGACGGAGCCCGCCGAGATGGCCGCGGCGGGGTGAACCGACGGAGAGGCACGAGGTCTGGCAGTTGGCGGCGCGCGCGCCGCACGGTGTTCCCGACACACGCAGTTCAACCGATCCACACACACAGAGGTCCAGAGAGATGAGCGACGAACGCGAAGACACCACGATCTACAAGGCCGTGATGAACGACGAGGAGCAGTACTCGATCTGGCCGGCCGACCGCGAGCTTCCGCTGGGCTGGCACGACGCGGGCAAGGAGGGCCTGAAGCCCGAGGTGCTGGCGTGGATCGAGGAGGTGTGGACCGACATGCGCCCCGCCTCGCTGCGCAAGAAGATGGAAGAGGCCGGGCTGGGCTGACCTCCCTCCCGTCCGCCCGCGCGCCGGCCGGGGGCACCGTCTCCCGGCCGCGCTCGCGTTTCGGCACCTTCGGCCACGTGACGCGGACGGCGGCGATGCTTTCGTCCGCCGCGGGCGCGTGCGTTCGGGATCGGAGGGAAGTCCTGATACCGAATTGCGCAATCAACCGTGCATTCGGAAGGGCCGCTACAGAAGGATGGCACACGGAGCAACGGAGGAAACGGAGGAAAGACAAGCAGTTCTCCGTTTCCTCCGTTGCTCCGTGTGAGTCGATTCGTCCGTGGAGGAATGCACATTCATTCAGCCGAATTGGTATAAGTCCTGAGTGCTGAGTCCTGAGTGCTGGAGTCCACGGACGCGCGGGCGATCCGACGTGGATCCAGCGCACTGGCGCACTCACGCACGGGCGCACCTGTTCGCTGCGGTTCAGCCGGCGTCCATCGCCGCAACCATCACCGACAGACGGAATAGCGATGACGGACGTGCAGACCGGGCCGCGCACGGTGGGCGTGGTGGGCGCCGGCGTGATGGGCGTGGGGGTGGCGCAGAACCTGGCGCAGACCGGCCACCGCGTGCTGCTGGTGGACGTGAGCGAGCCCGTGCTGGAGCGCGCGCGCGGCGAGCTGCAGCGCGGCCTGCGCTTCCACGGCATGCTCTCGGGGCAGAAGGGGGGCGAGAAGCCCGCCGACGTGATGGCGCGCATCACCTTCTCCACCACCTACGACGGCTTCGGCGAGGCCGACTTCGTGGTGGAGAACGTGACCGAGAAGTGGGAGCTGAAGAGCCCCGTCTACCCCGTGCTGGACGAGGCCTGCCCGCCGCACGCCTGTTTCGCCGCGAACACCTCGGCGTATTCCATCACCCGCATCGGCTCGCTCACGGCGAGGCCCGACCGGGTGCTGGGGATGCACTTCATGAACCCGGTGCCGCTGAAGCCCACGGTGGAGGTGATCCGCGGCTTCCACACCACGCCCGAGACGATCGGCACCGCGCAGGCGCTGTTGCGGGCGATGGGGAAGGAGGGCATCGTGGTGAACGACATGCCCGGCTTCGTGTCGAACCGCGTGCTGATGCTCACCATCAACGAGGCCGTGTGGCTGGTGCAGGACCAGGTCGCGACGCCCGAGGACGTGGACCGCATCTTCGTGACCTGCTTCGGCCACAGGATGGGCCCGCTGGCCACCGCCGACCTCATCGGCCTGGACACCATCCTCTACAGCGTGGAAGTGCTGCACGAGGCCTACGGCGACCCCAAGTTCCGCCCCTGCCCGCTGCTCAAGAAGATGGTCGACGCCGGCCTGCACGGGCGGAAGAACGGCCGGGGGTTCTTCGATTACGGCGCGGGAGCGGGGGCCGGCGGAACAGGTGCGTGACTGCGTGACTGCGAATGGTGAATTCGGCCGCGACGACCTGCCGTCGCCGTTGAAGTCCGCGAAGGCGGACTGCGTGCCGTTGTAGCCGCGAGTTCACTCGCATATTCCACGCTCCAAACGTCGCCTCGCTCCATTCGACGGACCGCGTGACGGACCGTGCGACCGCTCCGACGACCGGGCCGTGCGACCGCTCCGACGACCGGACCGTGCGCCCGCTCCGACGACCGGGCCGTGTGACCGCCTTATGCGGTCGGCCGTGTGACCGCCCCGTGCGTCCGCGCGCGACCGGCCGTGCGACGGACCGTGCGACCCCCCGTCCGACCGGGCCGTGCGACCGGCCCGTGCGCCCCCCGGTCCGACCGGGCCGTGCGACCGCCTCATGCGATCGGCCGTGTGATCGGGTCCGACGGTGACTTGCGACCGGCGTGCGGCCGGGCCGGGACCATCTACAACCATTCGTGAGATGACGAACGACGAGATCAAGGCACAGGTGCGCGCGTTCGTGTCGCGCTTCTTCCGCGGGCACGAGCTGCAGGACGACGAGGACCTCTTCGCCAGCGGCTTCGTGAACTCGATGTTCGCCATGCAGCTCGTGCAGTTCGTGGAGAGCGACTTCGGCATCACCGTGGAGTCGGAAGACCTGGAGCTCGACAACTTCCGCTCGCTGAACGCCATCACCGCGCTGGTGCGGCGCAAGAGCGGCGCGTCGGTGTGACCGACCCGGGGTCGTCCCTCGCCACTGCGGACGCGGGCCTGCGCATGGCGCCGAGCCCCGCGCAGGAGGCCGCCCGCGCCGCCTTCGCCGCGTACGTGGACGAGCACGTGGCGCCGCACGCCGGCGCGTGGGACCGCGACGCGCGCACCCCGCGCGAGGCGATCGAGCGCCTGGCCGCCACCGGCTGGCTGGGCGCGACGATCCCGGCGGAGCAGGGCGGCGCGGGGATGGACTGGGTGACCTTCGGCCTGCTGAACGAGGAGCTGGGCCGCGGCTGCTCGTCGCTCCGCTCGCTGCTGACGGTGCACGCCATGGCCGGCTACGCCGTGACGCGCTTCGGCAGCCGGGTGCAGAAGGAGCGCTGGCTCCCGCGCTTCGCCCGCGGCGAGGCGATCGGCGCCTTCGCGCTCAGCGAGCCGAACGTGGGGAGCGACGCCTCGGCGGTGGAGACGACCGCGGAGAAGGACGGGGACGAGTGGCTGCTGAACGGGCGGAAGACGTGGACGACGTACGGGCAGATCGCCGACGTCTTCCTCCTCTTCGCCCGGGCGGAGGGGAAGCCGGTGGCGTTCCTGGTGGAGCGCGGCGCGCCGGGGCTGGGCATCCAGCCGCTGGGCGGGATCACCGGCACGCGCGCCTCGATGCTCGCCGAGCTGCGGCTGGACGGCTGCCGCCTCCCCGCCGAGGCGCGGCTGGGCGGCGTGGGCTTCGGGTTGGGGATCGCGGTGTCGACGCTGGAGGTGGGGCGCTACAGCGTGGCGTGCGGCACCACGGGGATCGTCCGCGCCTGCCTGGACGCGTCGCTCGCCTACGCGGCGGAGCGCGTGCAGTACGGCGTGCCGATCGGCGAGCACCAGCTCGTGCAGCGGATGCTGGCGGGGATGGCGGCGGGGTGGCGCGCGGCGCACTGGCTGTGCATGCGCGCCGGCTGGCTGCGCGACCAGGCCGACCCGGCCGCCGCGCACGAGACGTTCGTCGCCAAGTACTTCGCCAGCACCGCCGCCACCCGGGCCGCGCTCGACGCGGTGCAGATCCACGGCGCCAACGGCTGCAGCGAGGCGTACCCGGTGGAGCGCTACCTCCGCGACAGCCGGGTGATGGAGATCATCGAGGGGAGCACGCAGATCCAGGAGATCGCCATCGCCCGCGGCGAGCTGGCCGTGGCCCCGTCTCCCCGCTCCCCGGCTCCCTGACACGGAGTGCGAAACGTGGTGCCGGGGCCCGGGACGGAAGAGCGGGATGCGGGCGTGTCCCTCCGCTGCGCTCCGGGCCGGGCTTCGCGCGCCGTAGGCAACGATACCGCCGTTGCCAACGGCGCCGAGCCGCCGTCGCGCCACGGCCCCGCTCCTTCCCGCGGCGACGGACGCGGGCGCGCCGGCGTCTCGGCCCTCCGGGCGCGAATCCCTCACGCAAACCGCCCGTCTGCGGCCGGCCAGCTCGCCTCATAACCAGTTCTCACGATTAACCGTGCACGACCCGCGGTGTCATCCTGAGGCTCAGGATGACAAGTTCGAGGTCGGTGAGGAATGCACAGTCAATCTTCCGATTTGGTATCACTCGCATGGCCCGGTAGTGTTCGCCGCGCCCGGCGCTTAGCTTGGAAACGCACGCACGGCCTTCGGCCTTACCTCGAACCGAACGCACGATGAGCCAGGAAGAACGCGAAGACACCACGATCTACAAGGTGGTGGTTAACGACGAGCAGCAGTACTCCATCTGGCCGGCCGACCGCGAGAACCCGGCGGGCTGGCGCGACGAAGGGTTCCAGGGCCCCAAGTCGGCGTGCCTCGCGCACATCGAGGAGGTCTGGACCGACATGCGCCCGCACTCGCTGCGCGACGAGATGGAAGCGGCCGCCCGGCGCGCCGGCGGGGAGGGCTGAGCGGCGCATGAGACCACCCGTTGCCTCGCGGCCGAGCCCCTGGCTGGTGCTGCCGCGCCCCAACCCCGGCGCGCGCCTGCGCCTGTTCTGCTTCCCCTACGCCGGCGGCGGCGCCTCGATCTACGGGGCGTGGGGCCGCCTCCTCCCGCCCGAGGTGGAGGTGGTTGCCGTGCAGCTCCCCGGGCGCGAGAACCGCATCGGCGAGAAGGCGTTCTCCAGGATGGACGAGCTGATCCCCCGCATGGCCGAGGCGCTGACGGCGTTCATGGACCGGCCCTTCGCGCTCTTCGGCCACAGCAACGGCGGGCTGATGGCGTTCGAGATCGCCCGTCTGCTGCGCCGCGAGGGGCGCGCCGCGCCGGTGCTGCTGGTCACCTCGGGGCGGCCGGCGCCGCACGTGACCATCGAGGCCCCCGACCTGCACGACCTTCCCGAGGCCGAGTTCCACGACATGCTGCGGCGCTTCAACGGCACCCCCGAGGAGGTGCTGCAGAACGCCGAGATCATGGGGCTGATCACCCCCATGCTGCGCGCCGACTTCGCGCTGGGCGAGACGTACGACTACACCCCCGAGCCGCCGCTGGAGATGCCGCTGTCGGCGTACGGCGGCGTGGGCGACGCCGAGGTGCCCACCTGGTCGGTGGAGGCGTGGAGCGAGCAGGCGGCGGGCGAGTTCCGCTCGGTGCTCTTCCCCGGCGGCCACTTCTTCATCAACGAGAACCGCGACCAGGTGCTGGCCGAGCTCACGCGCGACCTGCGCGTCGCGCTGGGCCGCCTCGGCGCCTTCCCGGTCCATGCCTGAGGCCTGGGCGCCGGGGCCCGAGCGCCCGGTGGCGGCGCCGGGCGAGGTGCACGTGTGGCGCGCCTCGCTCGCCCTGCCGCCGGGCGAGCTGGCGGCGCTGCACGAGGTCATTTCGGACGAGGAGCGCCTGCGTGCCGGGCGCTTTCGTTTTGAGGTGCACCGCGACCGCTTCATCGCCGGCCGCGGGATCCAGCGGCGGGTGCTGGCCCGCTACCTGGGCGCCGGCCCGGCCGCGCTCCGCTACCGCCTGGCGCACCACGGCAAGCCGGCGCTGGACGGCCCCTGGGCCGCGGCCGACCTGCGCTTCAACGTCTCCAACGCCGAGGACGGGCTGCTGATCGCCGTGACGCCGGGCCGCGAGCTGGGGGTGGACCTCGAGGCCGTGCGCACCCTGGGCGACCGCGACGACGTGGCGCGCCGCTTCTTCTCCATCCCCGAGAACGAGGTGTACGACTCCATCCCCGAGTGCGACCGCGACGCCGCGTTCTTCACCTGCTGGACGCGCAAGGAAGCGTACATCAAGGCGCTGGGCGAAGGACTGTCGATGCCGCTGGACTGCTTCGACGTGACGCTGCGCCCCGGCGAGCCCGCCCGCCTGCTGGCCACGCGCGGCAACCCCGACCAGGCCGCGCGCTGGACGCTGCGCGAGCTGGACCCCGGCCCCGGCTGGATCGGCGCGCTGGCCGTCGAGGGCGACGCCGCGTGGGAGACGCGCCTCTACGACTGGGACCCGCAAAGGCCGATGGCCGCGCCCGCCGCGTGACCGCATCGCCGCCGGCGGACGGCATCGGATTTGAGCTTCACGGGAACATCGCGTAAGCTTCTGCGGCGTCGACGCCGTCATCCTCGCGTCGTCCGCCCGCTATCGAGCCGCGATGCTGCCCCCGAGCCGGACAGCCTCGCGCGGTTTGCGAGGCTGTCCGTAGTTGTCGCCGCGGCTTCAGCCGCCGGTGAGCGGGCCAGCCACCCGGCTTTCCGGTCGGGTCGTCACCTCCCTTCTCCGTATTCCCGCTCCACGCATGGACGCAGTCGCCCGGAAGGTCCTGAGATCGGCCCAGCAGATGGTGCCCGGCCGGTTTGAGGTGCGCGCCGCCTCGAAGCAGACGCACCCGCACGCCGCCTGGGCCGACTACGAGCGCGCGCGGCAGGCGCTGGAGCACCTCGGCTTCCGCTTCCTGGCCGACGTCGACGTCGTAAGCGTCTCCCTCGACCCCGGCACCAGCCGCCCGACCGTGCTGCGCCTGTTCGTGAGCCACGACGGGACGGCCGTGGCGGGCTTCTACCGCATGGCGCTGCGGTGGACGCTGGGCGGCATCATGGGCCGGCTGATGGGCGGCGCCCGCGGCATCGTGGACGTCTCCACCGCGTTCGGCGACGGGACGGTGCTGGAGACGTCGTCGGCGCCGCTGGTGGGGCGCTGGGCGAGCCCGCCGTTCCTGCTGCGCGAGTACCAGCCGCAGATGCACCCGGCCGCGCTGGTCGCGCGCCACCTCCAGCGCGTGGCCGAGCAGGTGGAGTGGAACCCCGCCTCCCGGCCGGTCCGCGTCTCAACGCTCGACGAGGTGGTGGCGATCGCGAACGTGCTGGAGCGCCGCAAACGCGCCTTCCGCGAGTCGATCGGCTGGATCACGCGCGACGAGCTGGAGAAGCACGGCGCCAAGGGCCCCCAGCTCGACACGCTGCACGCCGCCGTCCGCCGCATCGTGGCCGAGGAAGCCGCGGCGGCGGCTGCCTCCGCGCCGCCGCAGGCGCCGCCTGCCGCGCCCTCCGCGGCCGAGTGGGCCGCGGCCGCGCGGTCATCGTCGGCCGCCATCCAGCCGTTCGCCGATCCCGCGCCGCCCGTCGGGATGGTCGAGCATCTGGCGACGGGGCCATGGATCGACACGGACGAGCTTCCATCCTCCGCCTCGACGCCGGCTCTCTCGCCGTCCAGCCAGGCCGAGCAGCATCCGATCGATCTGCGCGATTCCGCCGATGTTCATCCAGCGATGGACACGGATGCGCGAACGGAAGCTTCCGCCGATCCGGGGATCGATCCCGAGC
>DASQLJ010000455.1:0-14361 GCA_035630095.1 Longimicrobium sp. | reverse complement strand
CCGAAGTGCTCCGTCTGCCCCGTGCTGGAGTATTGCCGCCAGGTGGGGGTGACGGAGCATCGGTGAACGAAAAGTGCCCAGTGCCCAGTGGCCAAGGGGGGCGGTGAGACCCAGCGGTTTCAATCGGCAAACGCGCAGTGTCCAGAAGCTGGTGTAAGCTCCTGGGCACTGGGCACTTGGGACTGGTCACTTCGAGCTGCTTACGTCGCCGGCACGTCCTCGGCCTTCGCGCGGCGGCGGCGGGGCGGGGGCGGGGGCGTGGCGGCGGCGCGGAGGTCGCGCACCAGGCCGCCGAGCGCGGTGATCACCTCCTCGTCGCCTTCGCGCAGCAGCGCGGCGAGGATGTGCTTGCACACGCGGTCGCGCCACAGGTGGTCGCCGCAGTCGCAGCGGGGCGTGTTGGGCGTGGTGAGATCCACCCAGTGCTCCTCGCGACCCCCGCGCACCAGGTAGCGGCCGCGCGCCGTGCGCTCCGCCACCAGCGTCACCCCGCGCTCCAGCCGGCCGGACTCCACCCCGCCGGCCGCTTCGATGTCGATCATCCCGGACATGGTCCTCTCGCTCGTTCAGGGCCACCTGCCGCACTGCCCTGAATACACCCGAGTGCCAGTCGTGTTCGCCTTTTCTTCGGGTATTTCTCAACAGGCACGCCGCGAACAGACGCCGCCCCCGCACCTCGGCCCGCCGGCCTCGACATCCCCAATCCCGCCACCAGAACGTGCGCGTCCGAGGACGAATCGAGAGCCTGTCGAGACGGGTTCCCACCGTAGACGACCTGCTCAGCCGGAGATGCGAAGTGCCCAGGAACCGGTAAGCTCCTGGGCACTGGGTACTTGGCACTGGGTACTTGGCACTTCCTACGACATCAGGCGGCCCTGCCCTGCTGCGGCGGATTCGCGGTGGGGTCGGGGGCGTCCTGGCGGCGTTTGCGCATCACCACCTCTTCCACCCACTGCTCCACCTCTTCCGCGTCCTTGCCCTTGAGCGTGGTGGTCTCGTGCTCCACGCCGTTGGGCGCGGTGCCGCCGCTGCGCTGCACCACGCCGTCCACCACCGTGCGCCAGGTGGCCTTCTGCGCCACCGCGCCGAAGGTGCGCATCCCGATCAGGTCCACCAGGTCGGAGGGGCGCGTGTACGAGCGCACCTCGAAGCGCAGCAGGCCGCCGGGCCGTTCCTCCACCTGGAAGCGGATGGCGCCCGAGAGCGGGTGGCCCTGCAGCGTCACGCAGGTCGCGGTGCGGTTGGCGACCTCCTGCACGCGCACCTGGATGTTGCCGCGCAGCGGGAGCGCCATGGTGAGGGTGTTCCCCTCCTTCATCTCGGAATGGCTCCCGGGCTCGGCGCCCACCTCCAGCAGCGCGTCGGGGGCGAGCTCGCGGAAGCGGGTGCGGAACATCTCGAACAGCTCGTCGGCGGTGCAGGTGGCGCCCTGGATGTCGGCCCAGTAGCGCTGGCGCTCGAGCGAGCCGGTGCCCTCGCTGGGCAGGCGCTCGGGCATGCTGTCCACCAGCCGCCCCAGCCCCTCGGCCAGCGTCAGCGGCGTCACGCCGAAGGTGTCGGTGAGGGCGTTCACGCCGCCGGGAGCGATCATGTTCTCCTCGGTCAGCATGGTGATCTGGTCGTCGGTGATGCGCACGTCCAGCCCCACGGCCTCGGCGGCGCCGGTGCCCAGCCGCGCCAGCGCCTCGGGGATCGGCAGGCGGATGGCGCGCTTGCCGGTGAGCTTGCCCAGCAGGTCGATCACCTCGGCCGTCGTGGTCACGTCGGGGCCGGCGATGTCGACGGCGGTCTCGCGCGGGTTTTCGCGCTCCACGGCGCGGGCCAGCACCAGCCCCAGGTCTTCGTGCCACACCGGCTGGAACGGCTGGTCGCCGCGGCCGATCACCGGCACCACCGGCAGCGCGCGCACCATCTTCAGCATCAGCGAGATCACCTCGTCGCCGGGGCCGTACACGTTGCCGGGGCGCGCGATCAGCCACCCCGGCGGCGCCTCGGCGCGCACCACCTCTTCCGCGGCCTTCTTCGACCTGTGGTACGGCGACTCGCCCCGCTCCGCGCCCAGCGACGACACGTAGATGAAGCGCCGCACGCCGGCGCGCTTCGCCTCGCGGCAGAGGCGGCGGGTGCCCTCCACGTTCACGGACTGGAAGGTGACCTCGGGCGGGTTTTCGGCCACGATGCCGGCCACGTGCAGCACGGCGTCGCACCCGTCGGCGGCGCCGTGGATGGCGGCCTCGCTGCTCACGTCGCCGGTGTGCGGCTCCACGCCGCCCTGCCACTGCCGCACGTCGTCGTCGGCGTGGCGCGAGAGCAGGCGCACGGTGTGCCCCGCCTCAAGCAGCCGGTCCACCGCCGCCTTCCCCACCACCCCGGTTCCACCCGTGACCAGGACCTTCATCGTGTTCAACCCTTGTCTCATGTGTGAAGGGCTGGACAACGCGTGCACGACGGGTGCCACCTGTTTATCCAGCGGATCAAGCGCCCCGCCACACGCCTCGCCGGACCGATGTGACGGCGGCGAAGGCAGTTAGGGTGGATGGGGATCGGGAAGGGGCGCCGAGCGGGGGGAGGGAGGGAGAATGAATTCGCTGCAACAACCACACGAAGTCCGCCTCGCGGACTACCGGCTTTGGTGGTGCCGTGGTGCGCGGAACGGGCATACGTGATGTGCTCGCCCGTGGATCAGAAGCTTTAACGCTTTAACCACGCCGAAGTAGCCACGAGCGAAGCGAGTCCCCGTCCCTCCCCTGCAGTTCGGGGGAGGGACAGGCGAGGAACGAGCCAGGGAGAGGGCCAGCGGCGCCGAGGGCGAGCCCTGTTGTTCTGCGAGCGACAGTCTCGACGCCGGCCGTCGGGCTCGGAGGAGACTCAGGCTGGCTGCGACACGGGGATGCTGCGCTCGCGCACTTCCTCGCTGGTCAGCCCGTAGATCGGCGGCGTGGGCACGCCGAGCACGTTCAGCATCAGGTAGATCTGGCCGCGGTGATGCGCCTCGTGCTCCACCATCGCGCGCAGCCACTTCCACGCGGGCATCCCGGCGCCGGCCGGCGTCACCGCCTGCCCCTGCAGGTCCTCGGGCGAGAGGCCGCGGAAGATCTCCAGCGACTCGGCGTGCATCCGGTCGAGGTACGCGACGACGTGATCGAACCCGTCCGCCAGCTCGCGGCCGTGGCCGGGGTAGCGGCTGGGGCGCCCCACCACGTTCTCCGCGAACATCCACCGCTCGATCGCGGCCAGGTGCCGCACGGTGTCGCCGAGCGTGAACGCGCCCTCGCGGTGGCTCCACTCCAGCCGCTCCGGCGGGATGCACATCACCACCTTCCGCGTCCGCGCGCGAAACCCCTCGAAATACGAGAGAAATGGTTCGATCCGGGTAAGCTCCATGGCTTTTCTCTACAGTCCGAAGCTCGCGCGCACTTCCTCAGTTGAGCTCACATGCCCAACGTCCGGCTCCGCCAGACCTTCTTCGACGCTCTGCCGGACGTAAACCGCGTACATCAGATCGTCCCAGGTGGCATCGTCCGGCAGCGTTTCCACTAGACACCGCGCGCGTTCTTTGATCGTGGTACCATCCCGCATCTCATCCTCCGCTCAGCTCTTCGAGTGGCCGCAGACCGGGATTTACGTGAGCGCTACGACAAAAACCGCAGCCAGGTGGATTGCGCAATCAACGTGTGAATCTCATCGCCGAGCCGCCGAGACAGCGGTCCATCGTCACCCCCGCTTACCGAACAGGGTGCGGGTCAGGCGCTTGAAGAGGGCGAGCTGCTTCGCGTTGTAGGGGAACCAGAAGAGCTCGCGCTTCAGGGCGATGCGGGTGTCGGCGACGGCTTTCACCTGGCTGAACTCGAGCAGGCCCTCGTCGCCCATCATCCGCCCGAAGCCGCTCTGCTTGACGCCGCCGTAGGGGAGCTCGGGGATGCCGAAGTTGATCAGCACGTCGTTGATCATCACCATCCCCGCGTGCAGCCGGGCGGCGATGCGGCGGCCGTGGGCGCGGTTGCCGGTCCACACGCTGGCGTTCAGGCCGAACGGGCCGGCGTTGGCGATGCGCACCGCCTCGTCCTCGTCCTTCACGCGCACCAGCGGCAGCACGGGGCCGAAGGTCTCGTGCGTGTTCAGCGCCATCTCGGGGGTGGCGTCCACGATCAGCGTGGGCGCGTATGCGAGCCCGCCGTCGCCCGCCGCCATGCCGCCCAGCACGACGCGCGCGCCGTGCGCCACCGCGTCGTCCACGCTCGCCTGGATGATGTCGCGCTGCGGGGCGAAGATCAGCCGGCCCACGTCGTAGTCGCCGGCGCCGCCGCCCACGCGCAGGCGCTCCATCTCGCGCTGCACGGCCGCGGCGAAGCGGTCGTAGATGCGATCGGGCACCAGCGCCCGCTCGATCGACATGCACACCTGCCCGGCGTTGCTCATCGCCCCCCACACCACCCCCGCCGCCGCGCGGTCGATGTCCGCATCCTCGCAGACGATGGACACGTCGTTGGCGCCCAGCTCCATCACCACCGGCGTGAGCGTCTCCGCCGCGCCGGCCAGGATCTTCCGCCCCGTGCCCGGCGAGCCGATGAACGCGATCTTCCCCACCCCCGCCCGCACCAGCGCCGCGCCTGCCTCGCCGCGCCCCTGCACCACCTGCACGAGGTCCGGGTATTCGGGGATCGCCTCGCGCGCGAGCTCGGCCAGCAGCGCCCCCGTCCGCGGCGTCACCTCGCTGGGCTTGATGACGACGGCGTTCCCCGCGAACAGCGCGGCGACCGTGGGGATCCCCGGCATCGAGAACGGGAAGTTCCACGGCGAGATCACCCCCACCACGCCGAACGGCTCGTAGAGCTTCGTCCCCCCCTTGTTGACCAGGATGCCGGTGCCGACGCGCTTCGGCTTGAGGACGCGCGGCGCGCGCTTCTCGTACGCCTTGATGAGCCCGGCCACGATCAGCACCTCGTGCCCCAGCGCCTCGATCGCCGGCTTCCCCGTCTCCTCGCGGATCACGTCGATCACGTGGTCCATCCGCCGCACCAGCAACCCGCGCAGCGCGCGCATGTGCCGCGCGCGCCGGCGCAGGCTGAGCGCCCCCCACGCCACCTGCGCGGCGCGCGCCCGCCCCACCGCCGCGCGTACGATCTCGTCCGCGTCCACGGCGGCAGGGGTGCGCGGCGGGGCGGAGGCGTCGAGGGTCGTGCTCATGTCCACCGGTGCGTAGATGCGAAAAAGACAGTGCTGCGAATGGGGCTTCCTGGGCGTACCTCGCCGCCGCGAGGCCCTCTCCCTGGCGCCTGTCGGCGCCTGTCCCTCCCCCAAAAACAACCTGGGGGAGGGACCTCGGCTCGCTTCGCTCGCGGCTACGTCGGTAGCGATCCAGGCCAGTTTCGCGCCCCGTCGCCTCGGTCGCCCGATCGCCTGCAGTCCGCGAAGGCGGACTTCGTGTCGTTGTTGCAGCGAATTCATTCGCCCCACCTGCGCCGAACTCCCTCGGAATGCTCGACGCCTCGGTCAGGCTCCAGTCCACAGCTTCGAATCTACCGATCCCGCCCCGTGCCCGCGCCCGCGAGGACGCCGGCGCTCCCCGCGCGCGCCGGGTGCCGCTCGGCGATGCGGCCGGCGATGACGGTGGCGAGGGCCATGATCGTCTCCTGCGGGTTCACGCCGGGGGCGGTGGGGAGGAGCGATCCATCCGCCACGTACAGCCCGGGAACGCCGTGGCGCTCGCCGTCGGGCGTGCAGCCGCTGGTGCGCGGGTCGGTGCCGATGCGGCAGGTGCCGTTCACGTGCGCCGAGAGCACGCCGAGCTGGTTGGGCCCGCACGGCCGCCGGTCGATCACGTCCAGATCCGCCGTGGAGCGCAGCACCGTCTCCGCCGCGTGCAGCGTGACCACCTCGCGCGCGCCGGCGGCGAAGTGGAGCTGCGCGGCGGCCTTGATCCCGCGCCGGATCCGCTCGCGCTCGGCGGCGAGCAGGCGGTAGCGGATGTGCACGCGGCCGCGCCGGTCCACCGTCACCCCGCCGTTGGACGCGAGCCGGTCCGCCCCGTCGCGCACCAGCACGATGAACGGCGCCATCGCCCCCGACGCCTCCATCAGCCGCCGGTGCCGCTCGCCGAAGCCGGGGAGCACCGCGGCCGAGAGCGCGGGGTACATCGGCGGGCATTCCACCCAGAAGCCGTAGCCGTCGTCGCCGGCCACGAACTCGTCGCAGACGGAGGAGAGCGGCACGCCCGCGGCGCCGTACATCTCGCGATCATGGATCCCGCTCACCAGCGTGGTGGGATGCAGCCGCAGGAAGCGGCCCACCCCGCCGCCGCCCATCCCCGAGCGCTGCAGGATCGCCGGCGTGCCCACCGCGCCCGCCGCCAGCACCACCACCGGCGCCTCCACCGTCATCCGCCCCGTCTCGCGGCCGGTAACTCGATCGATCACCGTGGCGTGCACGCGCTTCAGCGGCGCGCGGCCGCCGCGCTCGGCGACCTCCACCCGCTCGGCGCGGACGTCGGTGAAGAGCCGGGCGCCCGCGGAAAGCGCCATGGGGATGTGCACGGCGGCGGTGCCCTGCTTGGCGTCGTAGCGGCACCCCAGCCCGCAGAAGCCGGAGCGGACGCACCCGCGCGCGTTGATCCGCGCGGCGGACGCGCTCCAGCCCAGCGCGCGGGCGCCGTCCAGCAGCGCGCGGTTGGGCGGGTTGTGCGCGTCGCCCGGCATGGTGCGCGTGTGCGTCTCGGCCTCGATGCGGTCGAAGACGGGCGCCAGGTCGGCCGGGCGCATCCCCACCGTGCCGTGCTCCGCGGCCCACTCGTCCAGCACGTGGTCGCGGGCGCGCAGCATGATCATCCAGTTCACCAGCGTGCCGCCGCCCACCGCGCGCCCCTGCAGCATCGGCACCGAGACGTCGTCGGTGCCGCGCGCGCCGCCTTCGGCGTAGAGGCGGCTGGTCATCTCCGCCTCGCCCTCGGTGAAGTCCTCGCCGCGCCACCATCCGCCCTCCTCCAGCACCACCACCTCCAGCCCCGCCTCGGCCAGCCGCGCCGCCGCCACCGCGCCGCCCGCGCCGGTGCCGACGACGCAGACGTCCGCGCGGATCCGCGTCTCGCCGCCGAGCGCCGCGCCCTCCGTCATCCCCCGCATCCACGCGTCGTCCGACCCACGGGTGGGGAGGACACGGATGATGCGCGGCTCGGGCGGGCGGCCGCGGGCGATCGGCTCGTCGTCGGTGGTGGCGCCGGGGGCGGGGCCCTCCCACGCCGGCTCGGGGGCGCGGTCGTGCAGCGGGCCGCGGTAGCCGATGCCGGGGTAGGTGGCGGGGTCGGCGTAATGGGTGGAGAGCACCAGCCGCCGCAGCGCCTGGAAGACCGTGCGCCGCACGGGGATGCGGCTCGTCTCCCACCCGCGCAGCCACGCGTCCTGCCGCGCGGGCGACATCCTCCCGAAGCGCACCGGGACGCCCGAGGTGAGCGCGGCGGTGGCCGGGTGGCCCAGGACCGTGAGCAGCCGCGCGATCAGCGCCGCGGTGTCGGCGTCCACCGTGGCCAGCCGCGTCTCCACCGCGCGCGCCAGCGCCGCCGCGCGCGGGTCGCCGTCGGGGAGCGGCACCATGCGGCGGCAGAGCGCTTCGAGCGTGGCGAGCTGCGCGGGCGAGAGCGTCATCCGGGCCTGGCGAGGGGGGTCTGGGAGGGCGCGGCGGCGCGCCGCGTCATCGAAGCATAGGACCGCCCGCGAACCGCGTCAACGCGTGCAAATCACTGAGCCGCACTCACTTCGGCGCTCGTCGGACGGGGTCGGACGCGGATGTCAGGATGAAAGCGTCTAAGTGTCCCGTTGGCAACGACTTCGCGGGGGTGGCGGCCCGTGACTTGCAAACCCGCACGGTCCACCCGCATGGCTGGGGCGGGCGCATCAACCCGAATGACCAGGAGGCACGGATGCGAGGCTACGGACGCGACTACAACGACCGCAACTGGATGGACCGCGCGGGTGAGACGGTGCGCGGATGGTTCGGCGGCGGGCGCGACTACGACCGCGAGTACGGGCCGGGCAACCTCCGCGAGTGGAAGCACGGCAGCGGGCACCACGGCACGATGGGCGGCGGCATGGGCGGGCAGATGCAGGGCGGCTACCGCCAGAACAACTGGAACAACATGCGCAGCAACTACGACCGCGTGTACCGCGCCGGCGGCTACTACAACGCCGACTACGACGCCGCGGGCGGCCGGGGGAGCTGGGGCGCCGGCCAGGGCGGCTACGACCGTGACTTCGGCGGCGGCGGCCACTGGCGGCCGGTGCGCACCATCCGCCCGGGGAACCCCGGGTACGGCGGGGGGATGGGCGGCGGGATGGGCCGCGGCCAGCAGGGCGGGGGCATGCAGGGCGGCAACATGGGCCGCGACTGGATGCAGAACGAGTACGGCGGGGGCGGCTACAACGCCGGCAACGACTGGGGCGACTACAACCGGGGCGGCTGGGGCGGCGACCTCTTCCGCAACTCGCGCTCGGGCGGGGTGGAGCCGGGGCGCCACTTCCGCGGCTACGGCCACGGCTCCAGCGGCGGCAACGGCTACGAGCCCTTCTGATCGGCTCGTCACAGTCGACGGATGGACGAGAGGCGGGCGCTCCGGATGTTCAGGGCGCCCGCCTCTGCTATTGCGTGTGACCGGCGGCTGCGAACGGCGGTTTGGGCGTGTTGCGCGCCGAGGCGCGCAAACGGGCTGCGCGCGCGGTAGGCAACGATACGACTGTTGCCAACCGCGCCGGGCCCACGGCGGCCCGCCCCTGCTTCATCTCGGCGGACGTGACGGTGCAGGCGGGCCGCCGCGTTCCCGGCCCTCCGGGCGCGCATCCCTCACGTGTCGCTCGCCACGCCCGCCCCCTCGCTTCGCCGCCGAAGCACCAGACCCCGTCGCGTGCCCCATCACCTCGGCAGCGCGAACGCCTGTAGTCCGCGAAGGCGGACTTCGTGTAGTTGTTGCAGCGAATTCATTCGCCCCGCCCCCCCTCCGCCCTCGCGGAACTCGCCGAATCCCCATCCTCCAAAGCCGCATCCCCGCCCCCGAAGAACCCATCGTCGCTCGCCGCCTTCCGCGCCCGCTTCGACTTCTCCCGCACGACGGGCTCGGAGGGGAAGGCGACGGCGTCGTCATCCTTCTTCAGCGCCTTGTAGGCTGCCCGGCCGCCGCGGCGCAGCACCGCGAGCGCGGCCTTCAGCTCCGCCGGCGTGACGTTCGTCGCCGCGAACTCGCGCGATATCTCGCCCCACGCGACGGTGCCCCCCGCGTAACGCGCCTCCAGCGCCGCGGCGAGCACGGCCGGGTCGGGCAGCGCGAACTCGGGCGGTTCGGCGGGCTTGAGCTGATCGGGAAACAGGTCCAGCAACTCCGCCACCGGCGGCGGCTCGGCCTTCGCGGGCGGCCGCACGGGGAGAGGCGTGGAGGGACGAGACTCCGCCGGCGCAGTTGCCGCTTCCGGCATCGCCGCGCTCGCGGCGTCGGGGACGGACACAGGTGCGACCGGTTCGTCGATCGTTCCCGCGTCGTCAGCAGTTGCCGTGGACGAGGGCGCCGCGTCGCCAGCAATCGGCGAAGATGCGAGCGCCCTCTCTGCCTCCGTCGTCGCGTCGAGCGCAGGCGTTGCTGGAGCGTCCGCGGTGAGCGCGTCCGCCTCGGGCGTAATCGACCCGCCCGCATCCCCTGTCGTAGTCGGTGCGGGTGCGGTGGCCTTCCGGCCCATCCGCCGGGACGGCTTGGCGGCGTCCGCAGCCGAATCCCCAGCATCTCCAGAACCGCTCGCGGCAGCCGGCGCGTTGGGCGAGGTCGTGGCTGCGTGCGAACGCGCGGGCGGCGTCTCCAGCGCCGGTCCTGACGCGGCGGCACGGTCGATCAGCTTGGCGGCGCGGACGGCGGCGTTCGCGGCGAGGGCGACGGCGGGGTCGGGGGTGAGCAGGAAGAGCCGGGTGCGCGCGCCGGCCTTCGTCTCCAACTCCATCGGCTTCAGGACGCGGCCGGCCGTGACGCCGTCCAGCAGCGCGCGGAAGCGTTCCGCCACGCCCGCCATCGCCGCATCATCCCCACCCGCGGCGGCGGCGACGCGCCAGGCGGGGAGCCACGCGTGCTTCGGATCGTCCAGCAGCGCCGAGCACCCCTCCACGATCCGCCGCACGAAGCCGGGAAGGTCCGCCAGCGGGCTGTTGTGGCGCGACTGCTTCTCGAAATCGGAGTGGGGAAGCCGGATCAGCAGCGTCGCCTCCGGCAGGGCGGCGAGCGGGCTCAGCGCGCTCCACGGCAGCGCGCGCGCGGCGGGCGGCGCCAGGAACGCGAACGTCCGCCCGCCCGCCGCGAACCGCGCCACCTCCCCCGCGACCGACGCGAACGGCGCCTCCAGCAGCGACACCTCGCCCGCCGCGAGCGAAGCCAGGTCGCGCGTGGCGCGCAGGCGCTCGCCGGCCGTGTCCTCCAGCTCGGCGTAGATACGGCCCAGGTGCGCGGGATCCTCCTCGGCGAACAGCGCGACCGGCGGCGGCGCGGGACCTGCTTCGTCCAGCGTGCGGAGGGCGGCGGCCGCGCGCGTCTCGGCGTCCGCGGCGCGCTCCACGCCGGTGCCGAACTGGAACTCGGCGCCCGCGAAGGCGTCGAGGTACAACCGACGCGGCTCGTCTCCTGCGGAAGGCTCGTCCCCAGCCGTCGCCGGCGAGCCCGCCCACGCCGCGACGATGCCCGCCAGTACGGCGCGCAGGGCGGCTTCGGGGAACGGTGGCGGGGCGGCGGTCACGTGCGGTCGCGTGAAATGAGGCACGGCGTGGACGCGGACACGGATACAATAGCCCCCGAATCAAAACCGAAGCAAGTGCCCGCGCTTCTTCGGCGCCATCGAAGCGACGGCGGACGCGGGCGCGGGGGGATGCGGACGGATGCGTGTCTACAGTCAGGCGCGCTGCATCCGCGGCGGGAAAGCGGCGAGGACGTGCTCGCGGATCGGCCGGACGTTTCGCCGGTCGCGCCGCGCTGATGGCAACTCCATTCTGGCGTGAACACACGCGAACCTGACGGAGGGGGAGGATGACGAGGACCACGAAGCTGGCGGGTGCCGCCGGATTGCTGCTGCTGACGGCGTGCCCGGTGCCGAGGGAGCTGCGCGAAGTGCCGCCGCCGCCGCTGAACAACGACTTCCTGGTGAGCGTGAACCAGCTCCAGGGGCGGCTGAACGACGCCAACACGGTGATCCTGCACGTGGGCCGCAACCGCGCCGACTACGCCGCGGGGCACATCCCCGGCGCGCGCTGGGTGCCGCTGTCGTCCATCGTCACCGAGCGCAACGGGCTGCCCAACGAGCTCCCCGCCGTCGAGGCGCTGGACGCGGTGTTCGAGGCCGCCGGCGTGTCGGACGGCAGCCGCGTGGTGGTGTACGGCGACCTGGGCGGGCTGAGCGCCGGCCGCGCCTTCTTCACCCTCGACTACCTGGGCAAGCCGCCCGCGGTGCTGGACGGCGGCCTGGAAGCCTGGCGCGCGGCCGGGCAGCGGCTGGAGACCGCCGAGCCCGCCGTCACCCGCGGCACCTTCACGCCGCGCCCGCGCCCCGAGCTGGTGGTGGACGCCGAGTGGGTGCGCACCCACATGCGCGACAGCACCCTGGCGCTGATCGACGCGCGGCCGCCCGCGGAGTACTCGGGCGCCACGCCGGGCGAGGGCGTGACCCGGCCGGGCCACATCCCCGGTGCCGACAACCTGTTCTGGCGCAACACGCTGGTCAGCGAGGCCGACCCGCGGCTGCGCAGCCCCGAGGTCCTGCGCGCGCTCTTCCGCCTGGGCGGCGCGCGCTTCGCCAGCGAGGTGCCGATTCGCACGCAGCGCCAGCGCCCCGACTACGCCGACACCAGCGTCGCCGCCCGCCGCGCGCGCCGCGACCGGCAGCCGCAGCGCCAGAGCGGCCCCGCGCCGCGACCGGTCGGCAGCACGGTGGTCACCTACTGCCGCACCGGCGTGCAGGCGAGCTGGGACTACTTCGTCGCGCGGTACCTGGGCTACGACACGCGGATGTACGACGGCTCGTACCTCGACTGGAGCCGCCGCGGGCCCGACTTCCCGGTCGAGCGGACGTAGGAAGGATTGGGGGTGAGGCGGCGTTCGCGGCCCCCACCCCCGGCTCGCCGAGGCTCGCCACCCCCTCCCCCGAAACCGACCGGGGGAGGGGGTTCGAGTCTGATCCAGCGTAGATGTCGGCGCGACGGCAGGATGCCTGCATGCGTATCCCGTGAACGGACGTGAGGCCGTCGTTCCGCGGATCAGCCGTCCGTACGGGCGTAAAACAGTGGAGGAGATCGAGATGGATACCGCATCCCAGACCGCGAGCCGCAAGGCGACCGTCGCCTGCGAGCACTGCGGGCGTTTGAACCGCGTGGACCTGGCGCGCGCCGCCGACCGCCCGAAGTGCGGCGAGTGCGCGCGGCCGATCGAGCTCGACCGGCCGGTGGCGCTGTCGGACGCGAGCTTCGACCGGGTGATCGCCGACGCGCAGGTGCCGGTGCTGGTCGACTTCTACGCCGACTGGTGCGGGCCGTGCAAGATGGTGGCGCCGATCATGGACGAGATCGCGCGTGCCCGGATGGGCTCCGTGCTCGTCGCCAAGCTCGACACCGACCGCAACCAGCAGGTGGCGCAGCGCTTCGGGATCGCGGGCATCCCCACCGTGATGGTGTTCAGGGACGGGAGGGTCGCCGCCAAGCAGGTGGGCGCCCTGCCGCGCCCCGGCTACGAGGCGCTGCTGGCGCAGGCGATGAAGTAGGGAACAGCCGCGGGTGAGATCGCGGCGGTCTCAGGTGCGAGGACCGCCGCCGCTGGAAAGATGGGCTCCACGGCGGCTTTGAGCGTGGGCACGTCCTCCTGGACGATGCTCCAGATCTGCTCGAGGTCGATGCCCAGGTAGTTGTGGACGATGACGTTGCGGAACCCCGAGTTGGCGCGCCACTCGACCGCGGGGTAGGCGCTCTTCACCTCGTCGGAGAGGCGCTGCGTCGACTCGGCCATCGTCTGCAGGTTGCGCGGCACGGCGTCCTGCAGCGTGTGGGATGTCACGAACGCGTCGTACCCCTGCGCGGTGTTCTCCTCCGCCCGGCGGATGCACTCCAGGATGTGCCGGAGGTAGATGGCGTCGTCCTTCAAACCGGCACCGCCTCGCTGAGCACCCGCTCCCGAAGCTCCGGCGCGAGCGCCCGCTCCGTCACCACCTCCACCCGGCGGCCGAGGACGTCTTCCAGATCGGCCACGAGGCCGCCGGGAAACCATGCGCTGGTTGTGGGGCCCGCCTCCACCAGCAGGTCCACGTCGCTCTCCGGACCCGCTTCCCCACGCGCGACCGAGCCGAACACGCGGACGTTGTGCGCCCCGTGCCGAGCCGCGATGCGGTGGATCAGATCCCGTTTGGAGCGGATGAGCTGCTCGATTTCCATGCTCCAGTATCCATCATCAGCGGGTTCGGGACAAGCCTTCCGCACACACCGCACCCGTGGGTGACGAGATGCGGGATCAGCTCGCCGTCCCCGGTTCCAGTTCCACGCTCCACTCAAGCCGCGTGTCGGGGGCGAGGGAGCTGGCGACGGAGCAGTACTTCTCGAACGAGAGCTGCACCGCGCGCTCCACGTGGTCGCGCGGCGAGTCCGTCGCCACGCGGAAGGTGAGGTGCGCGTCGGTCAAGCGCCGCGGCGGCGAGGGCGCGCGGCTGAAGCGGACGGAGACGGAGAGCGCGGACGCCGGCGTGCGGCGCTTCTCCAGGTAATCCACCACGTCGATGGCGGAGCAGCTCGCCATGGCGATGATCAGCGTGTCCACCGGGCTGGGGGCCACCTCGCGGTCGCCGTCCACCACCAGCGTGGGCCCACCCGCCGGGCCGCCGCGGTAGCGCCTGCCGCCCTCCCACACCACCTCCACCGGATATTCCACCGCTACGCCCTCGGGCATACGCGCCTCCCCTGATTTCGAAAATCGCCACGGTCGAATCGAAAGGTACCGTTGGAGCCGGTCAATAGCCTACGGTCCCACACCGGCACTCTCCCCACAGCCTCGCGCAGTTGCGAGGCTTTCCATTGTTCTAGCCCGCGGCTTCAGCCGCCTTCCTCCCCCTTCCTCGCCGACTCCGGTGGACCTCAGATCCGCTCCACCCACCGCGCCGCCAGCGCCTCCAGCCCCTCGTGGATCCGCCCGTTGCTGGCCAGGATGCGCCCGGTGACGATCGGCGGCTCCGCGTCGCCGGGCCAGCCGGTGACGCGGCCGCCGGCCTCGGTGACGAGGAGGATGCCGGCGGCGATGTCCCAGGGGGCGACGCCGATCTCGAAGTAGCCGTCGTGGCGGCCGCAGGCGACGAAGGCGAGGTCGAGGGCGGCGGATCC
>DASQLJ010000454.1:0-9009 GCA_035630095.1 Longimicrobium sp. | reverse complement strand
GGACACTACCCCGCCCATCGCACGTCGGCGGAGGAATGATCGACATCCCCCTGATCGAGCAGTTTTCGGTGGCGGCCAGTGCTGTTAACTGCTCGATCGGGGCGATGCTTGCCGGTGTGGTTGCTTGGGCCGGCAAGGGGGTTTGCAGGAATGCAAAGTCAATCTCCCAATTGGGTATGACAACGACCGACGTGCCGGCGCTGGCGTGGCTGCTCGCGGCGCCGTCCGCTCTCCTCCTTGCGGCCGCGGTGTGGCGGATCGTCGTGCTCACGCGGCGGGCGACGCTGGGGCGGGGGAGCGGGGCGGCCGACGTGGCGCGCTTCGCGGCTTTGCTGCTGGGCGCGGCCGCGCTCAACACGCTGCTGCGGATCGCGCTCCGAGCCTTTGTCGAGGGATGGCCGCCGGCGTACGGGGCGGATCGGGACGCGCGCGCGTTCATCGACGTGCTGGTGGGGCTGGGATTGCTGGCGGTTCTCGCGCACCTGCTGGAGTACGCGCGGCGCAACCGCGCGCACCGGATCCGCGAGCTGCGCCTGCAGGCCGAACTGGCGCGCGCGGAGCTGCACCGCGCGACCGCCGAGCTTCGCGTCCTGAAGCTGCAGCTCGATCCGCACTTCCTCTTCAACGCCCTGAACGCCGTGGACGTGCTGGTGCGCTCGGCGCCGGTGCGCGCCGAACGCATGGTGGTGAGCCTGGCCGAGCTGCTGCGCCGGTCGATGACGAGCGTGGCGCGGCAGGAGGTGCCGCTGCGGGAGGAGATCGAATCGCTCGAGCCGTTCCTGGAGGTCGAGCAGCTCCGGCTCGATCAGAAGCTCCACGTGGAGTGGGAGATCGATCCCGAGCTGCGGGACGCGCTGGTGCCGCACATGGTGCTGCAGCCGCTGGTGGAGAACGCGGTGAAGCACGGGATTGCGCCGGCGGGCGGGGCCGGGCGCCTGCGCATCGCCGCGCGGCGGGCGGGGGCGCGGCTGGAGCTGGAGGTGAGCGACGACGGCGTCGGAGTGCGCGCGGCGGAGGGCGGACGCGCGGGACACGGGATCGGGACGGCGAACACGCGGGCGCGGCTGGAGCAGCTTTACGGGGATGATGGAGGGCTGGAGCTGCTTTCGCCCGCCGGCGGCGGCACCACCGCGCGCGTCCGCATCCCGTATCACCTCGAACCGGTGCTGGACCGCTCGTCCCCGCGGCCGACGGAGCGGCAGATCGCGCTGCGCACACGGCCGCCGGCGGCGGGCTCGGCGGCGGCCGCGGCGGTGGCGTTCGCGGCGCTGGTGTGGATCGTCTCCGACAACTACCTCGCGCGCGTCGGCACCCCGACGACGGACGGGCGCATCGTCACGGCGGCTGGCGCGTTCGCGAGCATGGCGCTCACCTGCGCGGCGCTCGTCCACGCGGCGTATCGCGCGTACCGCGTGACCGTTACGCGCGACCTGGCGGAGCGCGGGTGGCGTGCGGCGGTGCGGCCGCACGCGGGGCCGGCCGCGCTGTCGGCGGGCATCCTGCTGGCCTGCGACATCGTTTCCGCGGCGATCCTGAACGGGTGGAACCGGGCGCGGCCCTGGCCGGCGGCGGGGATCTTCCTGTACTCGCTCGCCATCTACACCGTGCTGTACGGCGGGATCGCGGTGCTGGCGAACGCGTTCGAGTACGCCCGACGCAGCCGCGAGCGGCAGATGGTGGAGGCGCGGCTGGAGGGAGAGCTCGCGCGCGCCGAGCTGGACCGCGCCTCCGCCGAGCTTCGCGTGCTGCGGATGCAGCTCAACCCGCACGTCCTTTTCGATACGCTGCACGCCATCTCCGCCCTGCTGCACCGCGCCCCCGACACCGCAGCCCGGATGGTCGCCTGCCTCGCCGACCTCCTCCGCCGCGCAATGACCCGCGTCGCGTGCGACGAGGTGGCGCTGGAAGAGGAGATCGACGCGCTGAAGCCCCTCCTGCGCATCGAACAGCTCCGCTCCGGCGGCACGCTGCGAGTCGATTGGGAAATCGACGACGACGCGCTCGACGCCTTCGTCCCGCAGGCCCTGCTGCAACCGCTCGTCGAGCACGCCATCAAGCAGATCACGGCTGATGCGGGCGACGCTTGCCTGTCCATCGCCGCGCGGAGGGCGGGGGAGTGGCTGGAGTTGGAGGTGAGCGCAGGCGGCGGCGGGGCGGGGGAGGGCGAGATGGTGGCGGGGCGAGATGATGTCGCGATGATGCACGCCGACACGCGCCTCCGCGAAACGTACGGCGGCGAGTACCGCATCGAGCGAATCGCGGGCGAAGGCGGAGGCACCACGCTGCGCCTCCGCATCCCCTGGCACGAGACGCCGCTCGCCGCAGGGGTGAGTGCGGGAAGCGGCGTGTCGTTGAAGGCGGCTGAAGCCGCAAGCTAGAACAATGGGAAGCCTCGCAAACTGCGCGAGGCCGATCCGCGCGGATATGATCCCACCGCCGCTCCGACAGTCTCGCAACTTCGCTTGTAGAAACGAATTACACCCGCCGACGCAACCTCTCCCGGAACGGGAGAGGTGGGCGCCCTAAGGCGACCGGAGAGGGCTCGCCGCCGCCGTCACGGGCCGAAGGTTGTCGCGCCTGTCGACGTCCACCCGGCGAACGTACGGGTCGATGGCGATGAAGGCGGGGCGGCCGCGCACCACCACGTCCACCACGGTGACGCCGCTCCGCACGCGGTGCTTGGCGGCCTCCAGGGGTTCCGCCGCCGCTCTGGCCGGATGGTCCGCGAACACGGCGAGATCCACGCGCTCGTCCAGCGGCAGCGGCACGTCCGCGGTGCCGCGCCGGGCGGTGGCGCCGGCGCGGATCCACGCGCGCAGGAGGTATCGCCCGTCGGGGAGCCGCCGCGAGGTTGCCGAGTCCACCGCCAGGTCGTAGACGGCGACGTCGGTCATCCACCGCTCCACCAGCGGCCGGTCGGCGGGGCGAGCCTCTGCCGCTAGCACGCGCACGAGGTCCGCGGCGCGGGCGGGGGGACGCGAGGGGCCGTGCTCGGCGACCAGCCGGCGCAGCGCGCGGTTCATCGCCGCGTCGCCGAGGAGGTCGCGCAGGCCGTTCATCACCACCGCGCCCTTGCCGTAGTAGAGGTAGGGCTGGCCGGCGGCGCGCGAGAGCGGGGGCTCGGCGTCCTTTTCCTGCGCGCGGCCCATCACGTAGCGCTGCAGGTCGAACTCGGCGACGCGCGTGACCTCGCCGTCGCCGCGAAGCCGGCGGAGCACCATCTGCTCGCCGTATTTCGCCAGCGACTCCACGATGGTCGAGGCGCCCGGCGCGGCGCCGGGGTTCACCTGGTGGCCCCACCACTGGTGCGCCACCTCGTGCGCCACGCGCCGCGTCACCAGGTCCAGCGCGGTGGAGTCGCGCGCGTCCGTCAGGAAGCCGCGCGTCTCGTTGAAGTAGATCAACCCCGGCGTGGCGAACGCGCCGAACGGCGAATACGACGGCACCTCCACGATCCGCAGCGTGCGATGCGGATACGGCCCGAACGCCGCCGAGAATGCGTCGAGCGAAGCCGTCGCGGCGCGCAGCATTCGCTCCACGTTCCGCTCGTGCGTGGGGTGGAAGCACACCTCGACGGCGACCCCGCGGTGCGTCACCCGGCGCACGCGGTAGCGCGCGGAGGTGTAGCCGAACTGGTTCAGGCTGGGCCGGTCGAGCACGTAGTGGAAGTAGCGGCGCCCGCCCTGCCGCCACTCGCGGCGCAGCTCTCCCGGCGCCACGGCGATCTGGTCCGCCACGGTCGATACGGTCGTCTCGAAGGTGGCCCAGTCGCCCGCCGGCTCCTCGGGCGCGTCGGCAAGCCCCGCGTCGGGCGCGTCGGGGCGCGCGGGGAGGCCGTGGCGGCGCCGCTCCGCCGCGTCGTCGATCTCGTAGCTGCCGCGATAGCCCAGGCGGGGGAAGGCGCGGCCGTTCGTCAGCAGCGACCCGTTGTCCACCACCGAGCGGTCGAAGCCCGAGGTGCGCACTCCCCGCTGCTCGCCGCGCAGGTGGAAGCGGAGCAGCGCCCGCGCCCCCGGCGCCAGCGGCGTGCGCATCCGGAAGCCGTGCATGCCGAACCGCTCGTCGGCCACGAAGCGGTCGGCGCCCTCCATCTCCACCCGCGCGAAGTCGACGCCGAGCGGAGCCGAGACCCAGACGGTGTCCACCGGCCGCGCGCCCCGGTTCAGAAGGTCGAACGAGCCGTCCACGCTGAAGCCGCGCCGCGCCGGGTCCAGCGCCACGTCCGCGCGCACGGCGACCACGCTCGGCTGCGGCGTGGCGGCGTGGCGGCTGTACGCGCGCTCGTAGGCGGCGCTCCACGCCAGCGACTCGTCCCGCGTCTCGAAATCGTTGACGGCGTTGGTGTTGTGGAATACGAACGCGCCCGTGCAGAGGAAAAGCGCCAGGCACGCGGTCGCCGCCGAACGCCCGCGCCGGCCGAGCCGCCGGGGGATCGCCGCGAGCCGCCGCCGCAGCGACGAGGCTGTTCCGCGCCGCCACGCCGCCACCGTCGCCAGCGCGAGCAGCGCGGCGAACGCCGTCCAGTACAGCATGAACCACCAGAACGACGCCGCCGCCTGCCCGCCACCCGCCAGGTCCGAGTGCGGCGCCTGCGGGCCGGAGGCGTAGCGCACCATGTGGTGCTCCAGCCCGAACGACTCGCCGCGCAGCGCCAGTATCGCCAGCCCCAGCGCGGCCACCATCCCCACGTAGCGGTTGGGCGCGAGCGACTGGGCCAGCAGCGCCAGCACGGCGAACAGCAGCAGCGGCACAAGCGCCGTGGCGAAGAACGAGAGCAGCGGCCCCGCCTGCACGTGCGGATAGCCGCGCGAAAGCTGAAAGACGATCGACACGGCGAGGGTCGAGACGGTCATCACCGTGACGGTGAGCGCCAGCGCCGCGAGCCGGGCCAGGTAGAACACGGCGCTCGCGGTCGGCGTCGCGTCCAGGATCTCCGACAGGTGCGCCGCGCGGTCGCGCCACATCAGCTCCGCGCTGAAGTAGACCAGCACCACGGTGCCGAGCTCCGCGAGCATCGGTCGGGCGATGGAGAGCAATATCCCCGTCGTCGGATACAGCCGGGTCCCGTACTCCACCGCGTCGGAGCCGGACATGTTCGCCCACGCGACCACCACCCACAGCGCCATCAGCGCCAGGAACGGCCGGCTGCGGAGCACGTACGCGAGCTGAACCCGCGTGGCCGACACCAGCGCGCGCCACCCCGCGCCCCGGCCGCCCACCGCCACCGGCGCGTATGCCTCGGCCGACGCAGGCGCGTCCACGGCGGTGCTCGCGTCCACCGACGGAGCCGCGGCGCGCGTGCGGCCCGTGTTCACGCGCATGCGGAAGGTGTGGTGGACGGCCGCGAGCACGGCGGCGGAGATCGCCAGCCACAGCACGCGGTTCGCCAGCAGCCGGCCGGATGGTGACAGGTAGCGCACGTTGCGCGTCTCCGGCGCCCACAGCCGCGTCTGCTCGGCGAAGGCGGAGAGGCCGAACGGGTCGATCAGCGCCGCGCGGGTCATCGCGCCCACGCCGGCCGGTGCAGTGCCAGCGACCAGCGGCGAATCGACCATGATCGCGCAGAGGAAGTAGAGCGCGTAGAGGAAGACGCCGCCCACGTAGCTGGCGAGCGTGCTGCGCGTGAGCGCCGCCACCGCGAACACCAGCGCGCCGATCACCACCAGGTTGGGCAGGCCGATCAGCACGAACGCCCACAGGTACGCCACGGGGTCGATCGACCCCAGCCGCTCGGGCTCCACCACCACCAGCAGCGGCGCGAGCGCCATCCCCACCATCGCCATGCCGAACACCGCCGCCGACACCAGCAGCGCGCCGGTGAAGCGCGCGGCCAGGTAGCGCGTCTTACCCACCGGCGTGGCGAAGACGATCTCGGCCATGCGGTGCTCGGTGTCGCGCACCATCGCGCCGGTGCAGAAGATGGTCAGCACGAAGATCGCCGGGAGCGACAGCAGCCCCGTGGCCTGCACGATCACGTACGGCGAGTTGACGTGCAGGTTCTCGGGCCCGTAGCCGGCCGACACCAGCGCGATCCCCATCACCAGGAACCCCAGCGCGGCGGCATGGAAGGCTACCTGCCGCGCCTGGTGGCGCCACTCGAAGCCGATCATCCCGCCGATCACGCAGCCCCCTCCGCGCCGGTGCGCTCCGCCGCCAGCGCGGCGAAGTACACGTCCTCCAGGTCCGGCCGCACCGGCTCGAACCCGGGCTCCGGCCGCTCGTCCGCCAGCACGTGCAGCAGCGTCTCCCCCGCTTGGAGCTGGGTGGAGAGCACGGCCATCCGCGCCTGGTATGCCGGGACGTCGGCCTTCTGCACGATCCGCTGCCACACGCGGCCCTCCAGCCCGGCCACCAGCGCGCGCGGCGCGTCCTCGCACAGCACGCGGCCGGCGGCCAGGATCGCCATGCGCGGGCAGAGCTGGCGCACGTCCTCCACGATGTGGGTGGAGAGGAGCACCACCACGCTCTCGCCCACCTCGCTCAGCAGGTTGTGGAAGCGGTTGCGCTCCTCGGGGTCGAGCCCCGCGGTGGGCTCGTCCACGATGATGAAGCGCGGATCGCCCAGCAGCGCCTGCGCGATGCCGAAGCGCTGCCGCATCCCGCCGCTGTAGCCGCTGACCGCCTTCTTCCGGCTCTCCCAGAGATTCGTCTGGTGCAGCAGCGCCTCCACCTGCGTGTGGCGGGCGCGGCGGTCGGCCACCCCCTTCAGCAGCGCCAGGTGGTCGAGCAGCTCCACCGCGGAGACGCCCGGGTACACGCCGAAGTCCTGCGGCAGGTAGCCCAGGTGCCGGCGGTGCCTCTCCGGGTCCGCCAGCACGTCGGCACCGTCGAAGGTGATGGCGCCGGCGTCGGGCTCCTGCAGCGTGGCCAGCGTGCGCATCAGCGAGCTCTTCCCCGCGCCGTTGGGCCCCAGCAGCCCGAACAGCCCGCGGCCGACGGCCAGGTTCACCCCGCGGAGCGCGTGCGTCCCGTTGGGATACGTCTTGGTGAGATTCGTTACGGTGAGCATCGGGAGATATCGGTGCGACGCGGCGAGGGCCGCGGTGGTGTCGAGACGTGTGCCGTCGGATGGGGATGATCCCGTTCCACGCATCGCTGGGCGGGGGGATGCGCGATGAAGGCTAAAGGAAAGCGTTGAAAGACGCTGGATTTATCGGCCGAGCGGCGGGATGATGGGTGTGAGTGGCGGGCGGGTGGCGGTGAGTGGCGAGCGCGCGCAAGTTCCAGTCATCAGCTGGCGGTGTTGAGGGCCGGATCGACTGGGGATGACTGGAGGATTTGCGTGAGTCGCGCGCTGCGAGTGCTGATCGTGGACGACGACCCCCTCGCCCGGGAGCGCCTGCGCGTGCTGCTGGCCGCGGAGGACGGCGTCGCGCGCGTGGACGAGCGCGGCGACGGGGTGGAGGGAGTCGAGGCGCTGAAGGCGGAGGCGTACGACCTGGTGTTCCTGGACGTGCAGATGCCGCGGCTGGACGGCTTCGGCGTGATCGAGGCGATCGGGGCCGAGCGGATGCCGGTGGTGGTGTTCTCGTCCGCCTACGTGGAGTTCGCGATCCGCGCCTTCGACGCCTGCGCGCTCGACTACCTGCTCAAGCCGTTCGCGGACGAGCGCTTCCACGCCACGCTGCGCCGCGCTCGCGAGGCGGTGGAGCACCGCAGCGGCGCCGACCCGCGCATGGAGGCGCTGCTGGGGATGATCCACGCCCCCGAGCGGGTGGAGTATCCCGAGCGCCTCGCGGTGAAGGTGGGCGAGCAGTACCGGCTGCTCGACGTGCGCGCCATCGACGCGATTCAGGCGGACGGCAACCACGTGCGGCTGAGGATCGAGGGCAGGGAAACGCTCCTGCACAAGACGCTGTCGGAGCTGGAGGAGCGCGTGCTCGACCCGCGGCTCTTCGTCCGCATCCACCGCTCCACCATCGTCAACCTGTCGCGGATCGCGGCGCTCGAACCGCTCTTCCACGGCGAGCTGTCGGTGGTGATGAAGGACGGAACGCGCCTCACCTGCAGCCGCCGCCACCGCCCGAAGCTGCAGGAACGCGTGCTGTTCATCACCTGATTTGGCCGCCGACCGGCTCTCCCTGCGGAACGGCCGAGATGCGCAAGTCCTTGCGCCAGCGGCCGGTGGGGTGAAAGATGCGTCATTCAGAACACGCATCCACGCATCGGCCGTCAACGAGGAGCACACATGGGCAGGGGAGACAAGAAGACGCGGCGCGGCAAGGTCGCCCGGGGAACGCGCGGCAAGACCCGCCCGAAGCACGGCGGCCGCAAGAAGCGCGTCGACGCCGCCAAGGCCGCCGCCGCGGCAGCCAAGGCCGCGTAAGCAGCTAACCCGTTCGCGCCACCATCATCCGGCTCACCGCCGGGATGATGGGATGAGAACGACCAGCGGCCCGCTCACCGCGTTCGCGCGTGGAGCGGGCGTCGGTCGTTGCGGGGGCAGGTGTCCCGTGAGATCGGGCGGGGTTCTGCGTGGGAATATGCGAGTGAAGTTGCGGCTCGCGGCAACTACGGCATGCAGTTTCGTGTGGAAATATGCGACTAAAGTCGCGGCTACAACGGCACGCAGTCCGCCTTCGCGGACTTCCCCGGGGCCGGCATTGGTGCGGGGGGCGTGTCGTTCAGTGGAAGATGCGTTCGAGCGTCTGGATCACCGTGCCGCCGAGGTGGTGCTCTTCCTGGCGGAGGATGTAATCGCGGACGTGGGACGCCTGGCGCTTGGAGACGGTGAAGGCACCGTAGTAGCCCTGCCACTTGAAGAACGCGCCCGGATCGAGAACCTGCGTCACCAGGTGCGATGATGCGCCCTTCGCGTGCTGCACGACCTCCGAGATCCGCGCCGTCGGGTGGAGCCGGAGCAGGAGGTGCACGTGATCGGCCACGCCGCCGATGGCGATCGGCTCACACCGGTGCTTCTTCACCTGCTCCAGGATGCACCCGTAGATCGGCTGCCGGAGCTCCGGCGTGATCAGCTCCATCCTGTCCCACGTGGCCCACACCAGGTGG
>DASQLJ010000453.1:0-18784 GCA_035630095.1 Longimicrobium sp. | reverse complement strand
GGCGGACTTCGTGTGGTTGTTGCAGCGAATTCATTCGCCCTTTGGGTCCACGCACCCTCACCTTGATCCCCCGCCGCCCCGTGCCTCCACGCCCGCTCGTCATCCACGACATCACGCGCCCGGTGTTCGCCGGCATGCCGGTATGGCCGGGGGACGCGCCGTGCCGGCTCACGTGGACGGGCGCGCTCGCGGAGGGCGGCGCGAACGTGTCCGCGCTGTCGTGCAGCGTGCACACCGGCACGCACGCGGACGGGCCCTATCACGCGCTGGATGACGGCGCCCGCATCGGCGACGTGCCGCTGGACGCGTTCATCGGCTCGGTGCACGTCGTGGAAGCAGGGGGCGTGGCGGAGATCGGGGCGGCGTGGCTGGATGCGCATCTCCCGACGAACTGCGAGCGTGTGCTGCTGCGGACGGGGGCGTGGACACGGCCGGATACCTTCCCCGCGCGCTGGCCGGCGCTGACGGCGGATGCGGCGCGGCTGCTGGTGGACCGCGGCGTGCGGCTGCTGGGGACGGACGCGCCGTCGCCCGATCCGTCCGACTCGGACGACATGACCGTGCACCGCATCCTGCTGGGCGCGGGCGTCGCCATCGTGGAGAACGTGATGCTGGACGGGATCGAGCCGGGAGAATACGGGCTGATCGCGCTGCCGCTGCGGCTGGCGGAGGCGGACGGATCTCCCATCCGTGCCGTTCTGGTGGAGCGATGAGCGACGAACCACGCATGCTGCTGGCGCCCAACGCCAGCCCGATGACGCTGGACGGGACGCGCACCTTCATCGTGGGCCGCGAGCGGCCGGCGGTGATCGACCCCGGTCCCTCGGTCGAATCGCACCTCGACGCCATCCTCCGCGCGCTGGGCGGCGCCCCGCCCGTCGCCATCCTCCTCACCCACTCGCACGGCGACCACGCGCAGCTCGCGCCCGAGCTGTCGCGCGAGACGGGCGCGCCGCTGATGATCGCCGAAGGGATGATGGGCGGCGGCGACCCCGGGCTGGTGGACCGCTGGCTGGCCGAGGGCGACGCGATCGACACCGACGCGGGGCCGCTGCACGTGATCGCCACGCCGGGGCACGCGCCGGAGCACGTGGCCTTCCACCATCCGCCGTCCGGCGCGCTCTTCGTGGGCGACACCTTCATGGGCCAGGGCGACACCACCCTCGTCTCGCCGCCCGAGGGCGACCTGGGCGCGTACCTCCGCACGCTGGACCGCGTCGCCGCGCTGTCGCCCTCCATCCTCTACCCCGCCCACGGCCCGCCCATCACCGACCCGGACGAGGCGGTGCGGCGCTACCGGCGGCACCGCGAGGAGCGGATCGCGCAGGTGGTCCACGCATTGCGGCGGACCGGTCCGTCGCACACGGCGGGGCTGATCGACACCGTGTACGGCGCGGAGCTGAACCCCGCGCTGCGCAGCGCCGCGCAGGGCTCGCTGGGGGCGATCATGGGCTACCTCGCGTCCTCCGGCCAAGCGCGCGCGCTGCCGGACGGACGCTTCACGCTGATCGAGACGGACGGATGACGGAGATGGGGGATTCGGCGCTGCGGGCCGCGCTGGAGGGCATCCGCGGCCGGGCGGTGGACGCGCACCTGCGCTTCCTCGCGCACCCGCTGCTGGAGGGGCGCGCCCCGGGAACCCGCGGCGGCACGCTGGCGGCGGAGTACATCGCCGCGCAGTTCGCGCGCATCGGCCTGGAGCCGGTGGATGGATCGCACTTCCAGCCGGTGCCGATGGTGGGGATGGATCCGCATCCCGAGCTCACGCTCGAAACGCCGGCCGGGCCGTGGGCCCCCGCCTACCGCGACGACTACGTGCTGGAAGCCGGCGTCCCGCAGCCCGAGGTGGAGGTGGACGCGGAGCTCGTGTACGTCGGCTACGGCATCACCGCGCCCGAGTACGGGTGGGACGATTTCGAGGGGCTGGACGTGCGCGGGAAGGTGCTGCTGGTGCGCGTGAACGATCCGGGGCGCAAGGAAACGCCCGACTTCTTCGGCGGCCGTGCGCTCACCTACTACGGGCGCTGGACGTACAAGCTCGAGGAGGCGGCGCGGCGCGGCGCTGCCGGCGTGCTGCTGATCCACACGGACGCGGGCGCGGGGTACGGCTGGAACGTGGTGCGCACCAGCAACACCGGCGAGCAGTTCGACCTGGCCGGCGACCCCGAGTTTCCGCTGCAGGTGCGGGGATGGATCTCCGAGCCCGCGGCGCGGCGGGCGATCGAGGCGGCGGGGCTGGACCTGGGCGGGCTGCTGGCCGCGTCGGAGTTCAAGGAGTTCCGCCCGATCCCCACCGGCATCCGCGTCCGCGCCCGCGTGTGCAGCGAGCTGCGGACGGTGGAGACCGCGAACGTCGTCGGCTATCTCCCCGGGAGCGACGCGGGCCGGCGCGACGAGGTGGTGATCGTCTCCGCGCACTACGACCACCTGGGCGTGCGCACGGCGGACGACGGCACGCGCCACGTGCACCCCGGCGCCTACGACAACGCCAGCGGCGTGTCGCTGCTGCTGGCCGTGGCCGAGGCGCTGGCGTCCGCCCCGTCCCGCCCGCCGCGCCCGTTCCTCTTCGTCGGCACCACGGCGGAGGAGTCGGGGCTGCTGGGGGCGGAGTGGTACGCGCGCCACCCGCTCTTCCCGCTCCCCACCACCGCCGCCGTGCTGAACGTGGACGGCGCCAACCTCTGGGGCCGCACCGAAGACATCGCGCCGCTGGGCACCGACCGCTCCGACCTGGGCGCCCTCGTCCGCGCCGCGGCGGATGCGGAGGGGATGACGGTCGCGGACGAGCAGCATCCGGAGCAGGGGATGTTCTTCCGGCAGGACCATTTCCCCTTCGCGCGGGCGGGCGTGCCGGCGCTGGCGTTCGACCACGGGCTGCGCTACACGGGGCGGCCGGAGGGATGGGGACAGGAGCGCTACGAGGAGTTCAACACGCAGCACTACCACCAGCCCAGCGACGCGTACCGGGCGGACTTCGACTACACCGGCGCGGTCCAGCAGGGCCGCATCCTGCTGCGCACCGGCTGGGCCGCCGCGAGCGCCGAGGGCCTGCCGCAGTGGGCGCCCGGGAGCGAGTTCCGGCGCGGCACGGCGGGGTAGCCGGGTGCGATGAGTGTTGAAGGGAGCGGTCGAGAGAAAAGGCTGACGGCGAGGAAGTGAGCGGCACGGACGCCGCCGTGCATTTTGCCGTCCGCAATGCACGCGGACGTGACGAAGCCGTCCGCGAATCCTGGCGACTGCGAAATTTGCGCGACAAAGGCGTAGCAGGCGGATTTCGCGCCGGTGCTGCCTCCGACGCCCGAATCCCGTGCAAAATCGGACCGGTTCGACGGCGGACGGCGCGCGCGGCCCGGTTCCCGCTCCTGGGAATGGCGTCGCGCCGGGCCGTCTATACCCGATGGGGGATGATTGAGCGGCGGCGTGATGTGACCGCCGCGCCGGGGGACGTCGTCCCTCATGGCCGGCGCGTGGAACATCTGGATGCGCGGAGGGTCGCACAGTGGTGAGGGTGCTCGCAAACCTTTGCGTGCGCAGGCATTACAGCAGGACAGAGAAGTGGTGGAAGCGACCGTGCCAATCACCCGCAACCCCGCGCTCGAGGCGCTCGCCGACCCGTTCTGCACGGTGGGCGAGGACTGGCGCGTGACGTACTGGAACGGCGCCGCCGAGCGCGCCCTGGGGGTTCCCCGCGAGCACGCGCTCGGCCAGCCGCTGTGGAGCGCGCTCCCGGGTGCGTCCGAGCCGTCGCTGCGCGCGCGGCTGGCCGCGGTGGTGGCCACGAGCTCGGCGCTGCGCGTTCCGTTCGCGCTCCCCGGCGCCGGCGCGGCGTTCACGCTGCACGCCGCGCCGCTGGAAGACGGCGGGATCGCGCTGCACTTCCGCGACGGGTCGGACCACCTGCAGCTCGCGGAGCGCTTTTCGCGCCTGCTGGAGAGCATCCGCGACGGGTTCCTGGCCGTGGACCAGCGCTGGCGCGTGGTGTACGTGAACCCGGCGGCCGAATCGCTGCTGCGCGTGCGCCTGCACCTGGCGGTCGGCGCGTCGCTCCTCGACTACATCCCCGCGAACCCGCCGGAGCTGGGCGAAACGCTGCGCGCCACCATGGCCGACGGCCGGCCGCGGCGGCTGGACGTGGTGCGGCCGGACGCGGCGTGGCTGCGGGGGCGGTGCTTCGAGCTGTCGGTGGATCCGCTCTCGGGCGGGGGGATCTCGCTGCTCTTCCAGGACGTGACCGAGCGCGAGGAGCGCCAGGCCGAGCTGGAGCGGCTGGCCGCCGAGGCGCAGGAGGCCGCCCGGGCGAAGGGCCGCTTCTTCGCGGCGGTGAGCCACGAGCTGCGCACGCCGCTGCACGCCATCGTGGGCTACACGCACCTGCTCAGCACCGACTCGTACGGCGACATGCCGGCCACCGCGAGCCGCGCGGCCGAGCGCGCCAGCGTGTGCGCCGAGCACCTGGCGCGGCTGATCGACGACGTGCTCCTGCTCACCACCACCGACGTCGACCGGCTCACCATCTACCCCGCCCCGGTGCAGCTCGGCGAGTACCTGGACGAGATCCTGGAGCCGCTCCGCCGCCAGGCCGAGGCCAAGGGGCTGTCGTTCACCCTCTACGTCGCGGCCGGCGTGCCTCCGATCGGCGTGGACCCCGAGCGCTTCCGGCAGATCCTCTACGCCCTCGTCACGAACGCCATCAAGTACACCGCCCGCGGCCACGTGCGCGTGGCCGTGGGCGAGGCGGGCGGGCAGGTGACGGTGCGCGTGGAGGACACGGGCCAGGGGATCGCCGCGGCCGACCGGGCGCGCGTGTTCGAGGCGTTCGAGCAGGTGTCCGACGACGCCCGCACCGACTCCATCAAGCGCGGCACGGGCCTGGGCCTCACCATCGCCCGGAAGCTGGCGGAGCGCCTAGGCGGCACGCTCACGCTCGAGGACGCTGCCGGCCCCGGCTCCGTCTTCACCCTCCGCCTCCCGGTCGACGCCCCGGAGGCCGCGGCCTGATCGGCGGCACTCCGGGGGTGACATCCACCGGCTCGCGATCGCAGCCGAAGGACTGGTCCCGAACGCACGAACGCGCCCTGGACCATTCTGCCGGTCCGGGCGCGTTCACGTTCAAATCTATGGACGATGGGGATGTCGAGATCCGTGCCTTCGTCTGGATGAAGTGGAGGCTACCGGGATCGAACCGGTGACCTCCTGCTTGCAAAGCAGGCGCTCTCCCAGCTGAGCTAAGCCCCCTTCAAGCCTCAAATCTAACCGGATTCGGGGCTTTTCTCAAGGCCGCGGCGGGCCCAGCGTGTCGGGCGCGGGGGTGATGCTGCCGATGTTGAACGGCCCCTCGCGCTGCCAGCGGAACGTCACGCGCCGCCCCCGCAGCGGCGCCATCGGCAGCACGATCTCGCCCACGGGCATGCGCGCGATGCGCCCGTAGTCGTCGCGCACGGTGCGCGTGAACGACAGCGCCAGCCAATCGCCCTGCGTGTAGCGGTACGGCTGGCACTGCGCCGTCACCGCGGCCGAGGGGAAGGTGACCACCGTGGTGGTGGTGCCGCCGCCGGCGTTCGCCATCATCATCTTCCCCCAGTGCATCCCCGCGGAGACGGTACCGCAGAGCTGCACGCCCGTGGCCATGCTGGGGTACGAGGTCACGCGGATCTCGTCGCCACTCGCGAACGCCACGGTGGTGTCCATCCCGGCCCGCGCGCCCGACGTGGCGCCGTAGCGCTGCGCCGCCGCCGGCAGCGGGAGCGCGGCGGCCAGGGCCAGCAGGGGAACGATCCGGGTCATGCGCATCGATTTCACCGCGGTGAGGGATGCACGGAAGCTAGCCGCGCGCGCACGGCGGCGGAAGCCGTTTGCGATGAACGGCCTGGGCGTGGTGGGGTGGACTCGATTCCACGGGGGCGGCCGAGGCACTCGAACCCTTGGGGCTTGAAAGAGATGGATCGGATAACGGCACCATTCAGACGCAAATGAGCGCCCCCTCGGGGCTGTTGCCTTCATCTAGTGTCGTATTTAGATTGTGCCCCGTCCAACCCCCTTTCCCCTGGCAGGAGCGAAAGGTCATGAAAAAGCTCGACCTGAACGTCGATCGTCTCGCGGTGGAGTCGTTTCCGACCGGTATGCCGAGCGCCGATGGCCGCGGCACCGTGCAGGGGCACGAGCCGGGGGCGATCGTTCAGGGCTCGTGGGCGTGGACCTCATGTGGCTCGTGCTACTGCCCCGACACGTCGGTAAATCTCCGCGATTTGCGCCGCCGCGCAGCTGCCTGAGTACGTACGAGGCATCGGCCGGCGCACCTCCGCGGCACCGGTGGGGTAGAAAGAGGGCGGCCTCCCGCAGGGGGGCCGCCCCCGTTTTGTCGCACGCGGCTTGCACCGAACGGGCGTTCGGACCATGTTTCCGCCCCCGATCTCCCGAAGCGTTTCTGAACACAGGTGTTACCGATGATTCCCTCGCTGCTCAAGCGCAAAGTAGAGACGCTCCCCCCCGAGGTTCGCCTCGAGGGCCGCATCCTGTTCCTGCTGGACGATGCCGAGCTGGTGCGGCGGCAGCTCGCGGGGGAAGACATCGAGCTCACCGACGAGCTTCGCGGGCAGCTCCGCGACAACATCTCCACCGACGAGATCACGCCGGCGTACATCTGCTACTACTTCGACGAGACGCTGGGCGAGTTCCCGTATCTCGGCCTGAAGGCCGGCACCGAGTTCCCGATCAAGCAGGGGAGCGTGAAGAAGGGCGGCTTCGTGGCCTCGGTGAGCGGGCGGCGCCGGGGCAAGGGCTCGTCGCGCGAGCAGAGCCCCTACGCCGAGATGATGGCCGGGATCCGCGTGGTGATCGCCGAGAACATCGAGCGCATCTACCGCGAGAACTGCCAGAACCTGGGCGTGCTCACCAGCACCAACTTCGAGCTGATCGACCGCATCCGCCGCGGCGAGACGATCCCGCTGAGCGAGTTCACCGAGGGCGCCGACGAGATCACCCGCGGCATCATCGAGCACGGCGGGCTGTTCAACTACAACGTGGCGCGCCTGCAGGGGAGCGTGCGCACGCCGCCGATCTCCTGCCACGGCGCCGGCGACACCGCCGAGGACCTCGACCGCCAGGACGTGCGCATGCTGCGCGGCAGCGGCGAGTACAACGACCCGGGCCCCGACACCGGCATCGACGGCGCGGCCGCGCAGTTCGTGGCCACCTCCACCAGCAACGTGGGCTCCGAGGTGCTGGGCCAGGCGGGGACGCGCCACCAGGGCGGGCAGCGCCCGATGACGATCGCCGAGAAGATCTTCGCGCGGCACTGGGTGACCGACCTGTCGAAGAACGCGGTCGGGGTGCCCTGGGTACAGCCGGGCGACAGCGGCTTCGTGCAGACCGACATCCGCTTCAGCCACGAGTACGTGACGCCGATGTCGGCGATCTTCTTCGAGCAGTACGTGGGGCCCGACGAGAAGGTGCTGGAGCCGGAGAGCATCCTCTTCTTCCGCGACCACCTGACCTTCCTGAAGGATGCGATGACGCAGGAGCGCATCCAGATGGGGCTGCTGAACGTGGCCAACCAGCTCGAGGTGAAGCAGCGCGAGTTCGCCGAGAAGCAGGGCGTGCGCCTGTACGGCGAGCTGGGCCACGGCAAGCACGGCTCCGAGGCGATCTGCCACAGCAAGATCCTGGAGGCCTACGCGCAGCCGGGGCAGATCATCATCGGCTCCGACAGCCACACGCCGCACGCGGGCGCCGTCGGCTGCGTCGCGTTCGGCGTGGGGACCACGGAGATCTTCAACTCGTGGATCACGAAGGACGTGCGCGTGGAGGTGCCGCGGAGCTTCCGCGTGATCGTGCGCGGCGAGAAGCCCGAGAACGTGTCGGCCAAGGACTTCATGCTCGAGATCCTGCGCCAGCCGTACATCAAGGACGGCCACGCCATCGGCCAGATCATCGAGTACGCCGGCCCCGCGGTGGAGTCGCTGAGCGTGGACGAGCGCGCGACCATGACCAACATGGCCGCCGAGGTGGGCGCCTTCACCGGCATCGTGGCGCCCGACGCGAAGACGGTGGAGTACCTGGTGGCGCAGCGCGGGATGAGCCGCCAGGACGCCGAGGCGCTGTGCGGGGGGCTGTTCAGCGACGAGGGCGCCGACTACGTGATGACGATCGAGATCGACGCGAGCACGCTCAAGCCGATGATCGCGCTCCCCGGCGACCCGGGGAACGGGCTGTACGTGCAGGAGCTGCCCGAGACGGTGAAGATCGACATCGCCTACGCGGGGAGCTGCACGGCGGGGAAGAAGGAAGACATGGACATGTACGCCGCGGTGCTGCGCGAGTACGCCGAGCGGGGCGAGCGCAAGCCCGAGCACGTGCAGTTCTACATCCAGTGCGGCTCGCAGGAGGTGTACGCCTACTGCGAGGAGCAGGGCTACGACCGCATCTTCCAGGCGGTGGGGGCGACGTTCATCGAGCCGAGCTGCGGCGCCTGCATCAACGCCGGCCCCGGCGTCTCGCGCAAGCCGACGGACGTGACCATCAGCGCCATCAACCGCAACTTCCCCGGCCGCAGCGGCCCCGGCCAGCTCTACCTGGCCTCGCCCTACACCGTCGCCGCGAGCGCGATGGCCGGCGAGATCGTGGCCTGGGAAGGCGAGCCCGCGGCTGTCTGACCGCATCCGACGTCCAGAAACTCAAGCGCCGGCTCCCTCGTGGGGCCGGCGCTCTGCTTTCGACCAGATCCCAACTACTTGGGTCACGCAGAGTCAGCAGAGTCAGCAGGGAGAACTGCGGTTGTTTCTGCTGACTCTGCTGACTCTGCGTGAAACCAGTCTTTGGGGGACTCGGTTGAACAACGCGCGTCCTACTCGTTCGCCGGCGGGCGGGGTTTGCGGTGCACGTCGCCGCGGAAGATGGAGATGACGAGCCAGACGCCCATCAGCGCCGCGGCCAGGAAGAAGAGCATGGCGAGGCCCGGGTAGCCCCAGATGGTGAAGCGCGTCTGCACGCGCATCATCATGGCGGCGCCCACGATCAGCGCGGCCAGGATCATCCCGGCGGCCAGGCGGTTGGCGATCTTCTGCATCCCCTCCATCAGCCACACCGCCTCGCCCAGCTTGATGTTCATCCCCAGCCCGCCGTCGGCCGCGCTGTCGAGGAGGCGGTTGAGGCGGGCGGGGAGCTTCTGCACCAGCTCGTTCATCTCCAGCAGGTTCGAGAACATCCGCTGCGGAGAGAGCGACTTGAGCATGCGGCGCTGCATCAGCCCGTTCACGTTGCGGCGGATGCTGGCGTTGGGGTCGAACCCGGGGTCCAGCGTGCGGCCCACCTGGTCCAGCGCGAGGAGGGCGCGGCCCAGCATGGCCATCTCCACCGGCAGCCGGATCCCGTTCTCGGCCGCCGCGCGGAACACCTCCAGCATGATGCGCCCCACCTGCACGTTCTCGGCGGTGGCGCCCTGGAAGAGCGCCACCAGCTCCGACGTCTTCTCCACGAAGGCCGTGCGGTTGAAGCCCGCCTTCTCCTCGCCCAGGTCGATGGTGATCTGCGCCGCCTCGGGGCCGTGGCCCTCGCTGATCGCCAGCACCAGGCGGATGAGCTGCTCCTGCAGCTCGGGGCTGATGCGCCCCACCATCCCCAGGTCGATCAGCGCGATGCGCCGGTCGTCGGTGAGGAAGACGTTGCCGGGGTGCGGGTCGGCGTGGAAGAAGCCGTCGATCAGGATCTGCTTGAGGTACGCCTGGAACAGCTCCTCGGCCAGCGCGGCGCCGTCGATCTCCAGGTGCACCAGCGGCGACAGGCTGGTGATCTTGCGCCCGTGCACGAACTCCATCGTGAGCACGCGCGAGGTGGTGAAGTCGTCCACCGGCCGGGGCACCACGATGCGCTGGAACTCGGCCAGGTTCTCGCCCAGCGTGGCCAGGTTGGAGGCCTCGCGGCGGTAGTCCAGCTCGCCCACCAGCGTCTTGCGGAACTCCTGCAGCGTGCGGCCGAACTCGTACTGGCGCCCCGTCCTGGTGTGCTTGTCCATGAACGCGGCGATCTCGTCCAGCGCGTCGAGGTCCTGCGCGATCTGCTGGCGGATCCCCGGCCGCTGCACCTTCACCGCCACCTCGCGCCCGTCGCGCAGCGTGGCGCGGTGCACCTGCCCCAGCGACGCGGCGGCCATCGGCTCGGCCGTGAAGTCGCCGAACGCCTTGCTCACCCGCACCCCCAGCTCCTCCGCGACGATCGCGTGCGCCTCCTCGGCGGGGAACGGGCCCACGTTGTCCTGCAGGCGCGAGAGGGCGTCGATGTAGGGCTGCGGCAGCAGGTCGGGGCGGGTGGAGAGGAGCTGGCCCAGCTTGATGAAGGTGGGCCCCATCTTCTCCAGGTCGTCGGCGAGCTCCTCCGGCCCGTGCGCGCCGGTCGCCGCGGCGGGCGCGGTCTCCGCCGCATCCTCCTGCAGCAGCGCCTCTTCCAGCCCGGCGGTCTGCACCAGGTCGCTGCGGCCGTACTTCAGCATCAGCTTCGCCAGGTCGCGATAGCGCTTGACGTGCTCCGGCTTCAGCGAGATGCCCATGGTGCGGTTCGGTCCGGCTCGGGTCGATGCAGGTGGAAACACGGCTTTTCGGCGCGAACGAACGCAGTTTCCGTGCGCGGGGCGGGTTTTGGCGCATGCGGCGGCGGGGCCCTCCCCCCGACCCCCTCCCCACGCTTCGCGGGGGAGGGGGGGCATGGAACGGCAACGGCGGGGCGGGGCGAGGGGCGGCGCCATGCGCCGACCCATTACCCTCTCCTGCGAAGCGGGAGGGGGAGAGCGCCCTCAGGCGCGGGGGGAGGGCCCCGCCCGCGGCCGCCGAAGCGCTCTGCAGTCCAAGAAGGCCCGGCGTCCTTTACACCCCGCGCTCGCGGTACAGCCGCAGGCGCAGCTCGGCGCGGTCGCCGAAGCGCTGGGCGGGCCAGCTCTCGGCGTACTCGGCCACGGCCAGCGCGATCTGGCGCTTCACCTCGCGCCAGGGGGTGCGACCGCGCCGCACCTCGCGGATCCACCACGCGGGGACCAGGTCGGCCAGCGCGAACAGGTCGGCCGCGCGCTCGGCGGGCGACATGTAGCCCTCGTTGGCTAGGTACACCGCCCCGTCCACGTCGCCCGCCAGCACGTGCCCCAGCTCGTGCCGGAGCGCGAAGAAGCGGTCGGTCTGCTCGGCCGAGCGGTTGATGAGGATGGGGTACACGCCCCCGCAGCGCGGCAGCGCCATCGCCACCGTGTCGCTCTGGAAGGGGAACACCTCCACGTGGCACTCGGCCGCGTTCAGCAGTTCGGTGACCTGGTCGGTGCGCGCGGGCGAGAGCGGGCCGGCGTAGCACCCCACCACGCCCCGCGCGTGCTCCACCAGCCGGCACACCGCCGCCAGCACCGCATCGTCTTCAGAGCCTGCCATTCTCCACGCGCTCCTTCAACTCGTACCACCAGTCCGGCAGGGTGCCGCGTGCGGTGAGCATGCGGCGCAGCCCCTCCAGGGCGTCCAGCTTGCGCAGCCTCTCCTGCCCCACGGGCGCGATCCCCTCCACGAAGCGCACCACCGAGTCGAGCGAGGCGAACAGGTCGCCCCCCGCGCCCTCGCCGCCCGGGGGCGCCGCCGCGTCGGCCGTCTCCTCCTCGTCGCCGCGGCCGGTGCGGATGTACTCGGCGGTGCCGCCGCACGCCTCGGCGATGCGCTCGAGCGTGTAGGCGTGCGGCACCGAGCCGCCCGTCTCCCAGCGCGCGATGGAGCCGGTGTGCACGCCCACGCGCGCGCCCAGCTCCTCGCGGCTCAACCCCCTGCGCTCCCTGAGCATGCGGATGCGGTGCCCCACCGCGCGTCGATCGTCCATAGCATCTACCCCGAACCTATGCCGAAGAAACCGTTGACCGCAGCGGGTGCGGCGTGTAGATTGTTATAAGTGTTAACGGCTGGTGTGCCGGTTGTCAAACGTTTCGCACAGTCCGCAGGAGGAACGCAATCATGCCCGCACCCGATTCCGACATCATCGAGCTTCGCCCCCGCCGCCGCGTGGTGGTGCGCCGCCCCGCCGCGCCGCTCCCGCACCCCGAGCCCGATCCGGAGCTGCTGCTGCGCCCGGCGGCGGTGTGCCCGCGCTGCGGCGCCCGCCCCGCCATGCGGGTCACCGGCGCCATGGTCGAGGCGCTGTGCGGCCACGCCCCCGACGAGCGCGTGGGCACCTACCAGTGCCAGCGGCGCGGCTGCGGCGCCATCTACGACCTCACCGCCGACGCGTACCTGAAGGCCGCGTAGCCCTCTATGCACGTTACCGAACACATACCGAAAGATAACGCCTGTGTGCCGGGTGCGGAAGAACGATCTCCGCCCCGGCGCGCCCTGCCTCCGATTCATGGTTCGAATGGCGCGTTGCGAGCGATGCCGCTTTCAGTCGATTGGATAATGGAAGGGAATCGGTGTTGTAACGGACATCCTCCCCGCCGGCTGTCCGGGGCGAAAGGTAAGTCTTGACGGGTTAGGTACGGCCGATTAGCTTCACGCGCGTTCCCCGGCACACGCACCGAGCCGCACCGCGCCGCGTGGCGATCCCAGCCCGCTCCGCACGACCGCAGCATCCTCCGAGACGGTTCCCGCTCCAAGACCGAACACCGCTCAAACCGACATCGATCCGGCGCCCCTTGGCCGGTCTGCCGCCCCGTCGCGGGTGGATTGTGAATGCCCATGCGTGGGGGGCAGAACCAGGGTCCCACGCTCGATCAACCGTATCCATTGGGAGTACCGCATGCGCCAGACCGGCACCGTGAAGTGGTTCAACGACGCGAAGGGCTTCGGGTTCATCACGCCCGACGACGGCGGCAAGGACTGCTTCGTGCACTATTCCGCCATCAAGGGCAACGGCTTCCGCTCGCTGGCCGAGGGCGACAAGGTCGCCTACGACCTCGCCGACAGCGCGAAGGGCCCCGCCGCCGAGAACGTGGAGCGGACCGAGGCCTGACGGTCTTCCGCGCACGCTGAAGGATATGCGCCGCCGGGCTCTCCCGGCGGCGCATTCCTTTGCGCGTCCGCCGGTAAGACGGCGAGCCCGAGACGCCCGCCCGTCTCGACCCGCCGGGCGCGCCCGCTTAGCTTCCCGCCCATCGCAGGCATCGCCCGCTTGGCGGTGCCTCCCGCATTCCTTTCTACGGCGGTGAAGATGGCGGATGACGGAGGCGGCGCGCGCGCGGAGGTGCTGGCGCGCACCGAGGCGCACGTGCGGCAGGCGATGAGCGGCGAGGGCACCGGGCACGACTGGTGGCACATCCACCGCGTGCGGCAGACCGCCTTGCGCCTGGCGCGCGAAGAGGGCGCCGACGCCTACGTGGTGGAGCTCGCCGCGCTCCTGCACGACATCGCCGACCACAAGTTCCACGGCGGCGACGAGACGGCGGGACCGCGGGCGGCGCGCGCCTGGCTGGAAGGGGCCGGCGTGGAGGACGAGGTGATCGCGCACGTTTCCGCCATCATCGCCGGTCTCTCGTTCAAGGGTGCGGGCGTGGCCACGCCGATGCACACGCCCGAGGGCCGCGTGGTGCAGGACGCCGACCGCCTCGACGCGATGGGCGCCGTGGGGATCGCGCGGGCGTTCGCGTACGGCGGCAGCCTGGGCCGGCCGCTGCACGAGCCCGAGCAGCCGCCCGAGGCGCACGCCAGCTTCGCCGCCTACAAGGCGAGCACCGGCGCCACCATCAACCACTTCCACGAGAAGCTGCTGCTGCTGCGCGACCGCATGAACACCGCATCCGCCCGCCGCGTGGCCGAGGGGCGGCACCGCTTCATGGAGCGCTACCTGGCGCGCTTCCACGCAGAGTGGGAGGGCGAGGACGGGATGGACGCAGACGGGACCGGGGGCGATGGAGACGCTTGACCTGGGCGGCGGCGTGCTCGTGCTGCGCGGCGCGGTCAACAGCGGGCTGGTCGAGACGGCCAACGGGCTGCTGGTCGTGGACACCGGGCTGGATCGCGGCGCCGGCAACCGCATCGCCCGCGCGGCGGAGGAGCTGGGGCGGCCGCTGGTGGCCATCCTCAACACCCACGCGCACGCCGACCACCACGGCGGCAACGCGCAGCTCGTGCGGCGCTTCGGCATCCCCGTTTACGCGCCGGCGGTGGAGGAGTGCGTGATCCGCGAGCCGCGCTACGAGCCGGTGTACCTGTTCGGCGGCGCGGCGCCGGTGACGGCGCTCACGAGCAAGTTCCTGCAGGCCGAGCCCTCGCCCGTGGACCACGTGGTGCGCGCGGGCGAGACGGTGGAGATCGACGGACGAACGCTGGAGATGGTGGACCTGGCGGGTCACAGCCTCGCGCAGCTCGGCGCGCGCGTGGACGGCGTCCTCTTCGCCGCGGACGGCTTCTTCGGGCGCGAGCCGCTGGAGAAGCACGGTGTGCCCTACCTGATCGACGCGTTCGGCTGGATGGAGACGCTGGGGCGGCTGCGGGAGATGGGCGCCGCGTGGATGGTCCCCGGCCACGGCGAGCCGCTGGACGACGCGCGCGACACGCTGGAGCTCAACCTGGCCGTGCTCCAGCGCGCCACCGACTGGCTCGTGGACCGCCTCCGCTTCGCTCCCGCCGGCACCGAGGATCTGCTGGTCGAGTTCGCCGCGGCGATGGGGATGCGCCTCGTCGACCCGCCCTCGTACGTGCTGAACCGCGCCACCGTGCTCGGCTTCCTCTCCTCGCTCGAGCGCGCGGGACGGGCGCGGGTGGTGATCGACGGCGGACGGTGGATGTGGGAATCCGCGGAGTGACGGGCGGGGCCGAAGTGACGTCGAGACTGAGGTGCTGCTGGGGAAGGGCGATTGAAATCGCTGCAACGACTACACGAAGTCCGCCTTCGCGGCGCCTTCGCGGACTACCGGCTTCGGTGTCGCCGCAGTGATGGGGCGCGGAACTGCTCTCGTTGTTTCCGCGGCGATGATCGCGCGCGAGACTGGCGCCGACGTGCACGCGAAGTAGCCGGGAGCGAAGCGACCCCAGGTCCCTCTCCTGCAGTTCGGGAGAGGGACAGGCGCGCAGCGCCAGGGTGAGGGCTACAGCACCGTGGGCGGACGGTAGATCCACCCCTCCAGCATCAGCATCTCCTCGGGAACGCGGCCGATGCGGCGCGGCTGGTCCATGTCGTCGCGGCAGAGGAAGGCGACCAGGCAGGCGATGCAGGCGTCGCGCGCGTCTTCCAGCGTGCAGGCGCACGCCTCCATCGAGTGGTGCGCGAAGGTCATGAACGGCTTCAGCGCCGCCGGGCGGGCGCGCACCTCGCCCGCGCGCGACGGCACCCGTCCCCCGCGAATCCCCAGGTCCTTCGCCGCGCCGGAGGGGTAGACCTCGATCATCGTGGTGGTCGCGGACGCGTTCGGCGCCTGGGGGAGGATCGAGAGCTCCGTGTCGTCCCGCAGCTCGTGGAGGAAGCGGATTCCCTCCAGCGTCTGCTTGTAGATGCGCATGTCCAGGGGCGCCAGCGCGCCGCCGGTGTCGGTGGCGCGCGGCGCCTTGTGCGTGTCGGGGAACTGCTTCCAGATCTCCTCCGGCGGCCGGTCGGCCACCCACGCGGCGATGCCCGCCCAGGTCGCCGGCCGCTCCCCCGCGATCCGCCGCGCCACGCTCGCGGGGATGCCGAAGGGGAAGTCCGCGCCCCAGAGGATCGGGTCGCTCGCCTCCGCGCCCGCGTGCCGGCGCCAGTAGCCGGCCACGTACGCGCGCAGGTCTTCGCGGTACGGCAGCGGGCAGAGGCTCACGATTTCGAGCTTCCCCTCGTGCTCGCGGCCCACGGCGGCCCACAGGTTGGAGAGCGGCTCCCTGGCGCCGGAAAAGTCGATCCCGCCGAAGTAGCGGACGTGGGGCATGCGGAAGGTTTGGTTGCGGGGCCGGGGCTCGGGAACGCGGCAAGATCCACGGCCCGGTGCAATCACACAAGGCCGCTCCGCCTCATTCCGGCCGAAGCGCCGACGAATGATACCGGATCGCGTGAATCGTTGACTGACCAGGCAAAGAACAAAGCGATGTTTCACGCAGAGTCAGCAGAGTGAGCAGAGAACTGCAGTTGTTTCTGCTAACTCTGCTGACTCTGCGTGAAACGGGTCTTTTGCCGGATCCAGCATGAGAGTCCATCGATGCGGATCGATCAGCCGGCGATGCCGAGCTGTTGGGCGAGGGCGGCGGTGTCGGTCACGGGCTGCTTGCACGCCAATCGCTCGCAGACGTACGCCGTCGCCTTGCCGCCCTGCGCGGTGCGGCCCTCCAGCAGCGGGATGATTTGCTGTGAATCCCCCCCGCCGTTGGGACGCTGGAAGGCGAGCACGGCGTTCGGCAGGTAGGCGCGGGAGACGGTGCGCAGCAGCGCGCGCGTGTCCTCGCCCGCCGGCTCGCCGACGATGGCGACCTCCAGCGGCGTGGCGAGGGCGAAGTCGAGCGCGCAGAGGAGGTGGCCGAAGCCCATGGGGATGCGCGCCATCAGCTCGGCCATCCCGGCAAGCGCGCGCTCGGCCACCTCGCGGTAGCGGGTCTCGCCGGTCAGCTCCGCCAGCCGCAGCAGCGCCATCACCGCCGCCGAGCTGCCGGAGGGCGTGGCGTTGTCGTAGAGGTCGCGCGGGCGCACCACCAGCTCCTCCGCGTCGTTCGCGGTGTCGAAGAACGCGCCGTCGGCCTCTACCCAGAAGCGCGCGATCATCTCATCCGCCAAGGTGCGCGCCTCGCCGATCCAGCGCGCGTCCCAGGTGGCCTCGTAGACGGCGATGAGCGCGTCGGCGAGCAGCGCGTGGTCTTCCAGGAAGGCGGGGATCTTGGCGCGGCCGTCCTTGCAGGTGCGCAGCAGGCGCCCGTCGGCCTTGAGCGCGCGCGCCAGGAACTCGGCGTTGCGCCGCGCGATCTCCAGCCAGTCCTCGCGCTCCAGCACGCGCGCGGCCTCGGCGAACGCGTGCAGCATCATCGCGTTCCAGCTCGTGAGCACCTTGTCGTCCAGCCCCGGCCACACGCGCCTGGCCCGCGCGTCGTAGAGGATCGCGCGGCCGCGGTCCACCACCTCGCGCAGCCGCTCGGGTGTGACGGCGGCGGCGGCGGCGACCTGCTCCAGGCCGTGGGCGGTGTGCAGGATGTTGCGACCCTCGAAGTTGCCCTCCTCCGTCACGTCGTGGTAGCGGCGGAAGAGCCGGCCGTCCTCGGGCCCCAGCAGCGCGTCGACCTCCTCCACGTCCCACAGGTAGAACTTGCCCTCCTCGCCCTCGCTGTCGGCGTCGAGCGCGCTGTAGAAGCCGCCTTCGGGCGACGTCATCTCGCGCTCCACCCAGGCCAGCGTTTCCTCCACCACCGTGCGGTGCGCGTCGTCGCCGGTGGCCTGCCACGCGTGGAGGTAGGCGCGGGCGAGGAGGGCGTTGTCGTACAGCATCTTCTCGAAGTGGGGGACCAGCCACTGGCCGTCCACGCTGTAGCGCGCGAAGCCGCCGCCCACGTGGTCGTACATCCCGCCGGCGGCCATCTTCCGCAGCGTGAAATCGGCCATGCGCCGGGCTTCCTCCATCCCCGTGCGCTTCCAGTGGCGCAGCAGGAGCTCCAGCAGCATCGGCTGCGGGAACTTGGGCGCGCCGCCGAAGCCGCCCCAGCGCGATTCGAAGCGTCCCGCCAGCCCCTCGTACGCGCGGTCCAGCACGTCGGCGCTCAGCTCCGACGCCGGCGCGGCGACGGAGGAGGAGCGGGCCAGCATCTCGCGGATCTCGCCGGCGCTGTGGTCCACGTCGCCCCGCCGCTCGCGCCACGCTTCGTCGATCGCCAGCAGGAGCTGGCGGAACGAGGGCATCCCGTGGCGCGGCTGCGGCGGGTAGTAGGTGCCGCCGTAGAACGGGGCGCCGCCGGGTGTCAGGAACACCGTCATCGGCCAGCCGCCGCGCCCGGTCATCTGCTGCACGGCGGTCATGTAGATGCTGTCCACGTCGGGCCGCTCCTCGCGGTCCACCTTCACGTTCACGAACAGGCGGTTCATCAGCGCGGCGGTCTCGTCGTCCTCGAACGACTCGCGCTCCATCACGTGGCACCAGTGGCACGCCGAGTAGCCCACGGAGAGCAGGATCGGCCGGTCCTCGGCCTTCGCGCGCTCCAGCGCCTCGGAGCCCCACGGATACCAGTCCACCGGGTTGTGGGCGTGCTGCAGCAGGTACGGGCTGGTCTCGTTCGCCAGTCTGTTGGCCATGTGACGGTCGATTCGTGATGACGCGTGATCGGTTGCCGCGAGATGGATGCGAAGGCCGGGCCGAACCCGCCGCACGCCTCGTCGTCACGCGCCCAGGCACCCCGGCTCACCATTTCATACGGATCGCGAAATGGTGGTGCCGGCAGGAATGAAGAGCGGGATGCGGGCGTGTCCCTCCGCTGCGCTCCGGGCCGGGCTTCGCGCGCCGTAGGCAACGAAACCGCCGTTGCCAACGGCGCCGAGCCGCCGGCGCGCCATGGCCCGCTCGCTCCCGAGACGTCAACGCGGGCGCGCCGCCGTCTCGGCCCTGCGGGCGCGAATCCCTCACGCAACCCCCCCCGGCCACGGAACGGCGTCGTGCGGTGCGTATCGGACGCCATCCGGCATCCGGCGAACACGGCGCGGCCGGGCCTCCATCAACCGGCTGATCCGAACCGTAGCGAGCACTGGCGGACGCGGAACGCGCGCGGTTAGGATTGCCGCATCCCGTCCATCCACTCGCGCCGTTCCGTCGTGTCCGCCGACATCACCGCACCGCCATCCGGCGCGCCGCCCGTGCGAGGGCGGTTCGCGCCCAGCCCCACGGGCGCGCTGCACCTGGGCAACG
>DASQLJ010000452.1:0-4868 GCA_035630095.1 Longimicrobium sp. | reverse complement strand
TGGGGAAAGAACTTCCCGCTCCAGTACGACGGCTACCTGCGCACGGTGGACATGGTGCGCACGCGCTACGGCGGGAGCGAGGCCGTCCCCCGCGACCCCACCGCCACCGACCCCCGCGACACCACCTCGCAGTCGCGGCTGGTGGAGGACCCGCGGCTGCGCGAGCTGTGGGCCGGCTACGCCTTCGCGCACGACTTCCGCGAGGAGCGCGGCCACGCCTACGTGCTGCAGGACCAGCTCTTCACCGGGCGCCAGCAGGCCGCGCAGCAGCCCGGCGCCTGCCTGCACTGCCACGCCTCGGTCTACGTCCCCTACATGCGCGCCGGCGGCGGCGACCTGATGGCCGGCTTCGCGCGGGTGAACCCCATGCCGTACCAGCAGGCGCGGCAGCTGGTGAAGCACCCCGTGTCGTGCATCGACTGCCACGACCCGCAGACCATGCAGCTGCGCATCACGCGTCCCGGCTTCATCGAGGGGATCCGCGCGCTCAAGGCCGGCCAGGGGATCCCGGACTACGACGTGAACCGCCAGGCCACGCGCCAGGAGATGCGCAGCTACGTCTGCGGCCAGTGCCACGTGGAGTACTACTTCCAGGGTAAGGAGAAGCGGCTGACCTACCCGTGGAACCGCGGGCTCACGGCGGACAGCATCCTGGCGTACTACGAGGCCAACGGGCACCGGGACTGGGTGCACGCCATCAGCGGCGCGCCGGTCCTCAAGGCGCAGCACCCCGAGTTCGAGCTCTTCAACCAGGGGATCCACGCCCGCTCCGGCGTGGCGTGCGCCGACTGCCACATGCCGTACCAGCGGGTGGGCGCCACCAAGATCAGCGACCACCACGTGCGCAGCCCGCTGCTCAACATCAACCGGGCGTGCCAGACCTGCCACCACTTCAGCGAGGACGAGCTGCGCGAGCGCGTGCACATCATCCAGGACCGCACCTACCAGATCCGCAACATCGCGCTGGACGCGGTGCTCGACCTGGCGCGCAACATCCAGGCGGCGCAGCGCGCCGGCATCGCCCCCGCGCGGCTGGACGCGGCCCGCCGCTCGCACCGCCGCGCCCAGTTCCTGGCCGACTTCATCGAGGCCGAGAACTCGATGGGCTTCCACGCCGACCAGGAGGCCGCGCGCATCCTCGCCCTCTCCATCAACGAGTCGCGCCTGGGCGAGGCCGCGCTGCGCGGCGGCGGCGCCACCGTCACCCGCAGCCCGGTGGCGCCGGCGCAGATGGTCACGCCGCGCGGCGGGGCGGAGGGGCAGTCGAGGGGCGGCGGGTCGGGGTCGCACTAGTCGGCACGAGCTGAACGGTGCGAGGGTGCGCGACGGCGTCGGAACGGCCCGACCCACGTACCCGCGCACCGGTCGGCTCGATTCGTTTCCCGCCGCGAACGAAACTCTGGTGCATGCGTCCGCCGCGGATGTATCCTGCCGTGGCCCGCAGGGTCCCGCCCACCGTCTCTCATCAGTTCCATCCCATGCGCCTTCGCACCGCCTCGCTGGCCGCGGCGGCCGCGCTCCACGCCGTTCAGCTCGTGGCCCAGGGCGCGCCGGCGACCTTCACCGATACGCTGGCGGGCGTGCGCTACGCCGTGCCCGCCGGCTACCCGCGCGTACCCGCGCTCGGCGACAGCGTCGCCGCCATCTACCGCGACGAGCAGGGCGGCACCTGGCTGGTGGTGGCCGCGCTGCGCGGCGAGGAAGAGCGCCCCGCGCGGATCGCGGCGCTGCTGCAGCGCCTGGGCAGGGCGGCGCTGGGCCCCGGTGGGGAGTCGGCCGAATGGCAGCTGGCGACGGGGAACGCCCCCGACCCGTCGCCCGCCTTCTACCAGCACCTCGAAACCGTCGGGGGCGGGCGCGGCCTCAACGTCTCCCTCCGGCAGCTCCGCGCCGGCGGGCGCGACCTGCTGGTGGGCAACGCCTTCTCGCGCGCCGAACCGCCGGCCGGCGGCTGCGGCGCCACCATGAGCTTCCCCGCCAACCAGGCCGAAGCGCGGCTGGTGGCGTCGCTCCTGGGCCGGCCGGTGCCCCCCGCGCCCGAGCTCACGGGGTTCGGCGGGCCGCCCCCCGAGCCGCCGCCCGGCGGCGCGCCGCCGCGGGCGGACCCGGAGGCGGCGCGCGTGACGGCGGTGTACGACGCCTACGCCGCCGCGCTCCGGGAGAACCGGGGCGAGGCGGCCGCCGCGCTGGTGACCCCCGCCGTGGTGGCGTTCTACGCCGACCTGCGCACGCTGGCGCTGCACGGCACCCCGGCGCAGGTGCGCGCGCTCCCGCTGATGCAGCGGATGCTGGTGCTGGGGCTGCGCCACCGGGTGGGCGCCGAGCGGCTGTCGGCCATGACCCCGCGCCAGCTGCTGGCCCACACCATCCAGACCGACACGCGCGTCGGCGCGGGGATGACGCCCGGCACCCCGGCGGTGGTGGGCGACGAGGCGACCGTCCCGCTGCTCTCCGGCGGCCGCCCCACCGGCGCCCGCATGGCGTTCATCCGCGGCGACGGAGGGTGGCGCGCCGACCTCCTTCCCCTCATGGCGCTGGCGGGGTGCGGGGTGCGCGCCGCCCTGCGCCAGCGCGGCATCGGCCGCGAGCGCGACGACGAGGTGATCCTGCGCGGGCTGCAGCACTCCACCGGCCGCGCGCCCGGCGACGACATCTGGCAGCCGCTGGTGCCCGCCGGGCCGCCGCCCGGGTAGACCCGTCCCCCCTGCCGGCCGGGCCTTCTCCCACCACGCGTGGGGAGATTTCCTCCTTGCGCGCGAGGGCGGCGCATCCACCCGCCCGTGCTCCGCCCGGCCGACCCGCAGCCCGTTTCCGCCACGGCGCGCAATCCCTTTTTGTACAGGCGTTTCCCCACTATATTGCGGTCTTGACGAGCACACCCTTCCCGAGGGAACTCCAAAGGTGAAGAAGCAGAGCAAGTTCGTGGCGGCCGGCGTGCTGCTGGTGGGCGTGGTGGGGTACCTGATGGTCACCGGGATGCGAGACTCGATGACCTACTACCTCACCCCGGCCGAGCTGGCCGCGCGCGTGACCGCGAACCCCGCGTTCGCCGAGGAGAGCGGCGTGCGCGTGGGCGGCCGCGTGGTGCCCGGCTCCGTGCGCTTCGACCAGAAGACGCTGGACCTGCGCTTCACCCTGGTCGACATCCAGACGGGTGGGAATAGCTTCCCCGTGCACTACAACGGGCCCCTCCCCGACACCTTCCAGGAGGGCCGCGACGTGGTGGTCGAAGGCAACTACCACCCCGGCGGCACCTTCCGCGCGAGCACCGTGCTCACCAAGTGCGGCTCCCGCTACGAAGCCGACGAATCCGACTTCAAGGGCAAGCAGTCGTGACGCAGATCGGCGAAGTCGCGCTCTGGCTGGCGCTGCTGGTGGCCGGCTGGGGCGCCGTGCTCGGCTTCTACGGGGGCCGGCGCGGGCGCGGCGACCTGGTGCTCTCGTCGGAGCGCTCGGTGTACGCGGTGTTCGCGCTGCTGGGCGTGGCGTCGGCGGCGATCATCGCGGCGTTCCTGCGCAGCGAGTTCCGCTACCAGTACGTGGCGGGGTACTCCAACCGCGAGCTGGGGCTCTTCTACAAGATCACCGGCCTGTGGGCCGGGCAGACGGGGTCGCTGGTGTTCTGGGCGCTCCTGCTGGCGCTCTTCGGCTCGATCGTGGTGTTCCAGAACCGCCGTCGCAACCGCGAGTTCATGCCCTACGTGGCCGGCACGGTGCTCACCGTGCTGGCCTTCTTCATGGTGGTGGTGGTCTTCGCCAGCAACCCGTTCGAGGTGATGGACTTCACCCCGGCCGACGGGCGCGGGCTGAATCCGCAGCTGCAGAACTACTGGATGACCATCCACCCGCCCACGCTGTATCTGGGCTTCACCTGCTTCACCATCCCCTTCGCCTTCGCTGTCTCGGCGCTCCTCTCGGGGCGGCTGGACACGCGCTGGATCACCACGACGCGGCGCTGGACGCTGCTCGCGTGGTTCTTCCTGACCTGCGGCATCATCTTCGGGATGATGTGGGCGTACGTGGAGCTGGGGTGGGGCGGCTACTGGTTCTGGGACCCGGTGGAGAACGCGTCGCTGCTCCCGTGGCTAACGGGCACCGCGTTCCTGCACTCGGTGATGATCCAGGAGAAGCGGGGGATGCTGAAGATGTGGAACGTGCTGCTGGTTATCGGCACCTTCCTCCTCTCCATCTTCGCCACCTTCCTCACCCGCAGCGGGCTGATCGAGAGCGTGCACTCGTTCGCCGAGAACACCACGATCGCCTACATCTTCCTGGGCTTCCTGGGGGCGCTGGTGCTGGTGAGCGCGGCGCTGGTGTGGTGGCGGCGGCACGCCTTCGCCCCCGAGAACCGGCTGGAGAGCTTCATCAGCCGCGAGTCGGCGTTCCTGGTGAACAACCTGGTGTTCATCGCCTGCATGTTCGCGGTGATGTGGGGCACCACCTTCCCGCTGATCAGCGAGGGGATCTTCGGGCAGAAGATCCAGGTGGGGCCGCCCTTCTACAACCGGGTGAACATCCCGCTGGGCTTGATCCTCCTCTTCCTGATGGGGGTGGGCCCGGTGATCGCCTGGCGCAAGGCCACGGGGCGCAACCTGCGGCGCAACTTCGTGCTGCCGCTGGCGGGCTTCTTCACCGTGGGCCTGGCGTGCCGGCTGGGCGGGGTGAAGCACCCGTACGCGCTGCTCACCTTCGCGCTCGCCGCCTTCACCCTCACCACCATCGTGGTGGAGTTCTGGAAGGGGACGCGCGCCCGCGCCAGGATCGAGGGCGAGGGGATCGGCCCGGCGCTGGTGCACCTGGTGGACCGCAACCGGCGGCGCTACGGCGGCTACGTGGTGCACGCGGGCTTCGTGATCTGCTTCTGCGGC
>DASQLJ010000451.1:0-2399 GCA_035630095.1 Longimicrobium sp. | reverse complement strand
GAGGGGGTCTCCGTTGGAAGGTGCAAATCAATTGCGTGGCGTCGGCGGCCGGCGCGACGCACCATGTACAGGTTGCGCACCGCGACGGCTCATCGCGCGCGGTGCGAAAGCCGCTCATATCAGTTCAGCCAGGTCTTCTCGGGCTTCCCCTGCGCGCGGGCCGCCTCGCGCAGCTCGAATAGCTCGCGCGAAAACAGGTTGGCCGCGGTCTCGAACGCGCCGCGCTCGCGCAGCTCGCTGGGCGGCGCCTGCATGAACTGCCGCAGCGCCGCTTTAAGGCTCACCTCGCTCGCATAGCCGCACCCCCGCGCCACCGAGCCCACCGAACGGCCCGGATCGTCCAGCAATTCCGCCGCCAGGAGAAGCCGGAGCCACGCCAGCAGCCGGCGCGGGGGCGGCAGGTCGGCACGGGCGAACCAGCGCGGCACGGTACGCTCGTTCACCCCCAGCGCCGCGGCGAGCTCGGGCGCGCGCCCGCCGGCGGCGACCGTCTCGGCGGCGGTGGTGAGCAGCGCGCGCGCGCGGCTGGGCACGCCCCGCGGCAGCGCACGCCGCAGCAGCCGGTGGACGGTGCGCGCCTGCACCGCCCGGATCCGGCGCGACAGCGCGGGGGCGGTGTCCTCGCGGCCCAGCGCGACCACGTCGGCCACCCCCCATTTCAGCAGCGTGCGCAGGTCGTCGGCGCGAGCGGGGTCCACCTCGCACGCCGCAAGCACGGTGGCCGAGGGGAGCTCGTCGAGCAGCGTGCGCAGCTCGGCCGCGAGCCCGCCGTCCGCCCCGTACGGGTCCACCACCGACACCGAGGTCCCCGGCGCGCGGCGCAGCGCAGCGCCCAGCTCGTCCCACCCGGCCACGGGAGTGAGGCGGAACGCCGCGGCCTCCGCCTGTGCGAGGCGCTCGCGGAGGAGGGTGCTGGGGTGTAGGAGGAACAGCGGACGAACCACGGACCGCACGGCAAGTCCCAAACGGGGGATAGGTTTTACGACGCGTCTTGACGCTTCGCACAAAAGCGGGGCACCTTTCCGCCTTCCCTCAGAACCATCCAGCAACATACCAGGAGGAGTAATGCCTCTCCGCAAGATCATCCCGCTCATCGCAGCCGCGCTCACGCTGGCTGCCTGCTCCTCGGATTCGATCACCGGGCCCGCGAGCCAGCGCACCCCGCCACGCCTCGACGGCACCGGTGGGGGGATGCTGGGCGGCGGCGGAGTCGTGCGCCCCGACCTGTCGGGGGGCGGGATGCTGGGCGGGGGCGGCTGAGGCGACGACGCCCTCAGGCGGCGACGGTGGCGCGGCGGGCCTGCCGGGTCAGAGATGCGTGCACCTCGAAGGCGAGGGCGTCGGCCTCGATGGCCAGCGTGTCGCTCTCGACTATGCGCACGCCGCGCGACCGCACCCGCGCGGCGCGGACCGCGTCGAGCTGCGCCTCGGCCACCATGCCGATGCGCCCTTCGCCCCGGCGGTCGGCGATCGCCACCGCGCGCGTCGCCGCCGCCTCCGAGCGCACCCACTCGCCGGCGCTGGCGTCGCCCTGGGCCACCACGACCAGCGCCTCGGACGCCATCGGGGCGAACGCCGGGTCGTCGAGCACGGCCATGACCTCGGCCCGCGCGCGCTCGTAGCGGTCGCGGTCGCCCGCGCCCGCGCTGGCGCGGACCACGTTGGCCAGCGCCATCACCCGGTCCGCCGCGCTCTCGAGCAGCGGGAGCGCGGCCTCTATCACCGGGAGCGCCCGGCCGAAGCGGCCCTGCTCGGCCCAGAAGCACCCCAGGTCGTGCGCCAGCGCGGGGATGCGCGGGTGCTCGCGGCCATACGCCCGCAACGCCGCGCGCGCGTGCTGGTACGCCTCCTCCATCCGCCCCGCGTCGGAGCTGAAGACGAACAGGTGGTGGTGCGCCGACCCGGCGATCGCCGCGAGCCGCCGCTTGCGCGCGGTCCGCAGCGCGCGCATCACCACCGCGCGCGCCGCGGGGTAGTTTCCGGCGCGCATGTAGAGCACACCCAGGCCGACGAAGCCCCACGCGTACGACTCCCAGTCGCGCCCGCGGGCCAGGCGGATGGCGCGGCGGAACCAGGTCTCGGCCTGCGCGTGGCGCGCCAGGTCGCGCGCCTGCCGCGCCGTCTCCAGCGCCGCGGCGGGCTGGTCGGGGAGCGCCAGCGCGGCCGCCTGGGTGAAGGCCAGCCGGGTGGCGTGCGTGCCCCGGCGCTCGGCCCAGCGCGCCAGCGAGCGGACGGCGTGCACCAGCCGGGCGGCGTCGGCGCGCGCGGGGGCGTCGGTCATCTGGGCCAGGGTGAGCAGCGGCGCCCACAGCTCGGGCTCGCCGCGCACGGCGGCCAGCCCGGCGCGGCGCGCCTCTCCGGCGCCCGGGGCGAAGAGCGCCGCGCGCTCGCCGGCCGGC
>DASQLJ010000450.1:0-4176 GCA_035630095.1 Longimicrobium sp. | reverse complement strand
CATCCCCGGCGTCCCCGCGCCCGAGGGCGGCGTGGCGGCGGCGTGGCGCGCCCGCGTCCGCGGCCGCCTGCACGTTCGCACCGCCCCCGGCACCCACGGCACCCTCGTCGCCGAGCCCCACGTCGCCGAAGTCGCCCGGGCGCTTGAAGATGCGCTGGCGACTGCCGACGATCGTACCTGCGGTGGCTGATTGCTGGCGGAGCCTTGGTTGTAGCCGCCAGAAACAGGTAACTTCAATCGTGTAAATCGCTCCGTGGTACCGGCGGCTTTGCGGCAAGCCCGAGCTTCACGGGGAGGGGGAGTGGTTGTAGGTTCGAAGCCAAGTGAATGTATTTACAAATATCCGGAGCAAAGCGAATGTTTTTCACGGGCGGTGAGCCTGTCCTGCCGATTTTGGCTCATGGGTGAAGATAATTCGCAGTGCGTGAACGATATCCGCGGGCGGCCGCTACCGGAGCCGGCGCAGCTCGCCGGGTACGCCGAATTGATCGAGACGTACGGCCTCAGGGTTCCGCTGCCCCCGCGGCTTGCGGCCATCTCCGCACGCCACCACCCACCGCAGCATCCAGACTGGCTGCTTCTCACCCCCAGACACGCGCCCGCTCCAACATTGCGCGGCTCGCTCGAGTTCGCGCTGAAGTGGGAGGGCGTGGACTTGGGCGTGCTCGCGGCCCTCTTCAAGGTCGTGCCGGAAAGCGCCGTGGCCGCCGTTGTACGCGAAGCCCCCACCGGCATCTACACGAGGCGGGTGTGGTTCCTGTATGAATGGCTCACGGGATGTGAGTTGGACGTTCCGCCTGCTGGAAAGGTGAAGTCCGTTCCAGCCGTCGATCCCGAGCAGCAGTTCGCGTTGAGCAATGGGCGAACGTCGAGTCGCCATCGTGTGGTCGACAATCTTCCCGGCACCCGCTCCTTCTGCCCGATGGTCCGCCGGACCGCCGCGCTCGCGGCGCTGCAGGAAAGGCGGCTGGACGTTGAGGCTCGGCAGGTGATCGGGCGCACGCATCCGGACGTGGTCGCGCGCGCCGCCGCCTTCCTGCTGCTCGACGACAGCCGCTCGTCGTTCGAGATCGAGGGCGAGCGGCCGCCGTCGGACCGAACTGCTCGCTGGGCCCAGGCGATCGCGCAGGCGGGATCGCGCCCGCTGAGCGTTGCGGAACTGGAACGGCTGCAGAAGATCGTGATCGGCGATGCTCGCTTCGTTACGCTCGGCCTGCGGGAGACGGGTGGGTTTATCGGTGAGCACGACCGCTTCTCGCGGTATCCGATACCGGTGCACGTGAGCGCCCGGGCCGCCGACCTTCCGGATCTCGTGGCGGGGATCGCGGCGTATGACGAGCGCGCGGTTCAGGGGGGCGTGGACCCGGTGGTGGCTGCCGCCGTGGAGGCGTTCGGGATCGTTTACGTCCATCCATTCGAGGATGGGAACGGACGTCTGCACCGCTGGCTGATCCACCATGTGCTCTCGAAAGCGGGGTACAACCCGCCGGGCCTGGTATTCCCGGTCAGTGCGGCAATCCTGCGCGACATCGACACGTATCGCGCGGTGCTTGAATCCTACTCGGCACTGCTCCTGCCGCTCATCCAATGGCGTGGGACGGACGAAAGCAACGTGGAGGTGCTGAACGAGACGGGGGACTATTACCGTTACTTCGACGCGACGCTTCATGCGGAGTTCCTGTACCGCTGTGTCGAGCAGACAGTGAAGGTGGACCTTCCCGGAGAGGTGAGGTTTCTCGAGTCGTACGACCGATTTTCGGGCGCCGTGCAGGCACTGTTCGACATGCCTCGTTCCAGGGTGGACCTGCTGCACCGATTCCTGCGGCAGGGCAACGGTCTCCTCTCCAGGCGGGCTCGCTCACGTGAGTTCGCCGGCCTGGAGGACGCCGAGGTGGCCCGAATCGAGCAACTGCACGCCGAAAGCTTTCAGGGCGATGCGCGCCAGCCGTGATGGCCTAGCTCCAACGAAGGCTCGACGACCGAATGAGACGCATGATGCCGCCGCTGCGACGGAGTTGTTTGAACCTGCTCGCCCTCTGCGCGATCCTGCTCGCGGCGGGGCGGGCGGACGCGCAGTACCTGCGCTTCGGCTTCATCGGCGCGGGGGTGGGCGGCGCGCCCGACGAGACGTATCTCGACCCGCGGTTCACGCTGGCGGGCGGGTTCGTGGCGCGCTTCGGGCCGCCGGTGGGGATCAACATCGGCCTGCGCACCATCACCGTGTACTCGCGCTTCGAGCCCGACACCCGCGCCTACCTCGACTCGCTCAACGCGCAGTCGGGGAGCATCGAGGGCGGGTCGGCCACGCTCACCGAGACGGGGATCGACGGGGTGGTGGGGTACGACACGGGCACGCTGGGGGGATACGGCTGGTACGGCATCCACTACGACAACGAGTCCCGCAGCGACGCCGTGATCACCACGCCGGGCGGCACGCACCGGGACAACACGCGCAACCGCGGCGACCTGGGCCCCAGCTACGGCGCCGGCCTCACCTTCCACCTGTCGCCGCGCGTGTCGCTGTTCGGCGAGTGGTCGATCGGCGGGGGATTCGACGACCGGATGATCCGCGCCGAGGGGCTGCGCGCCGGCATCCTCGGCGTGTTCTGAAGCGCAGGCCCGCGCGTCCCCTGAGGAAACACGGCCGCCCACGCACGGTCACTTGTTCGTGGTAGTTCACGATGATGCCCGCGGGTCTGGAACAAAACGGCCGGAGCGGGCGGTACGATGCGTGTCCATGCAGTACCGTCCGCGTACTCGCATCCCCCGGTCCTCCCCATGCGGCTCCACACGCTCGCCGCCCTCCTCGTCCTGTCCGCCCTCTCGTCCCACGCACAGGCGCAGTCCCGGCGCTACTCCTTCTTCTCGGCGGGCCCCGGCGGCGCGCCCGACGAACGCTACCTCGATCCCCAGTACACGCTGATGGCGGGGTACGGCACCACCTTCGGCGCGGCGGGCGGGGCGCACGTGTCGCTGCGCACCATCATCGCCTACGCCCGCTTCCGGCCGGACGAACGCGCGCTCCTCGATTCGCTGAGCACGCCGGGCGGCCGGGTGGAGGGCGGCAAGTCGACCGTGCTGGACACCGGCGGCGACCTGGTGGCGGGGGTGAACGCCGGGCTGGTCGGCGCGTACGCCTTCTACGGCCTGCACTACTACTGGGAGTCGCACGAGGCTCCCACCGAGGGCGGCGAGGACCTGCCACGGCGGCGCTTCCGCAGCGACCTGGGCCCGTCGTACGGCGGGGGCGTGCGGCTGAACTTCTCGCGCGATGCCGCGCTGTTCGGCGAGTGGTACCGCGGCGGCGGCTCCGACGACCGCATGATCCGCCAGCAGGGGCTGCGCTTCGGCCTCACCGGGTCGTTCTGATGACGCGCGAGACGCGCGACCTCGTCCCCGGCGTCGGCGCGCGGCTCGGCCCGGCGCGCCCGCTCCGCGGCCGGCGGATGCGCCTGCGCGGGATCGCCATCGCCCTGCTTTGCGGGTGCCCCACGATCGCGGCCGCGCAACCGGCGGACGTGCGGCCCCAGCGGGTGTACAGCACGTTGTGGGACACGGACCGGCCCGCCGCGCGCGACGCGGACCGGGTGCTGGCGGCGAGCGAGATCCTCCCCGAGGCGCGGCGGCTGTGGAGCCTCGACCGGTCGTGCGCCCAGGACTTCCGCGTGCTCGACGCGGCGGACGGCGCGTTCACCGCGCGCGGGCTGGAGCAGCGCGCGGTGCTCTACCGCTACTGCGAGGCGGGGCGCGACGCCGCGCGCGGTGGGATCGCGATCGTGCAGGCGGGCCGCGTGGTCGCGCACGTCACCATCGAGCGCGCCCGGCCCGAGGGCGTGCGCGCGCTGCTCGCCGACATCGACCAGAACGGCGTCGCCGAGCTGATGCTGGTGGATTCGATGCACCACGACGGCATAAGCACGGTCGACGTGGGCATCGTGCAGATCGAGCGCGGGCGCGCGCGCTCGTTCGGCACGATCCGCGTGCACCACGACAACTTCGACGTCCCCAATGCCCCGCTGCGCAGCGAAACGTCGGTGGTGCTGTCCGTCACGCCGGGCCGAACCCCGGTGTTCGAGGTGGACACCTACATCTTCCGCGACGGGATGCGTGCCCGGTGGGTGCAGTCGGGCAAGCCGCACGTGGTGGTCCCGACACCGCAACGCGCCACGTACCGCC
>DASQLJ010000449.1:0-2447 GCA_035630095.1 Longimicrobium sp. | reverse complement strand
AGGCGCTCGGCCAGCGGCACGGGGCCACGCTCTTCATGACGCTGCTGACGGGGTGGGCGGCGGTGCTGGGCCGCCTGTCGGGCCACGACGACGTGGTGATCGGCACGCCGACCGCCAACCGCGGGCGGAGCGAGATCGAGGGGTTGATCGGCTTCTTCATCAACACGCTGGCGCTGCGGGTGGAGCTCTCCGGATCTCCCTCCGTCTCCGACGTGCTGGCGCGGGTGAAGGCGCGGGCGCTGGAGGCGCAGGCCAACCAGGACATCCCGTTCGAGCAGGTGGTGGAGCTGGTGCGCCCGGCGCGCTCCCTGTCTCACACCCCGCTCTTCCAGGTGATGTTCATCTGGCAGAACGCGCCCGAGCACGAGCTGGAGCTGTCCGGGCTGGCGCTTGGCGCGCCGGGATCGGCGGCGCGGCCGGCACCGGAGGCGCGGACGACCGCGAAGTTCGACCTTTCCCTCGCCCTCACCGAGCGGGACGGCCGCGTTGCCGGCTCGGTGGCGTACGCTTCCGCGCTGTTCGAACGTGCGACGGTGGAGCGCTTCGCCGGCTACCTCCGCCGCGCGCTGGAGGCGATGGTGGCGGACGAGAGCCAGCCAGTGGACCGGCTGCCGCTGCTCCCCGAGACGGAGCGCCGGCGGGTGGTGGAGGATTGGAACGCGACCGGACGGCCTTATCCCACCGACGGTCTCCGCGTCCACGACCTGTTCCACGCCCAGGCGGCGCGGACGCCGCACGCCGTCGCGCTCTCCTGGCGCGGTGAGCAGCTGACGTACGCGGAGCTGGAGCGGCGGGCGAACCGGATCGCCCGCGCTCTGTGGCAGCGCGGCGTGGGCCCGGAGGTGCGCGTGGGCATCTGTCTCCCGCGCACGCCGGAGCTGGTGGCCGCGATGCTGGGCGTGCTGGGCGCGGGTGGCGCATATGTCCCGCTGGACCCGGCGTACCCGCGGGAGCGGCTGGGCTACATGCTCGAAGACGCGGCGGTCACGCTGGTCATCACCGAGTCGAGCCTGGCGGATCGCCTGCCGGAAGGCGTGGCCGCGCTGCTGCTGCTCGACCGCGAGCGCGACGCGATCGCGGCGGAATCCGTTGATGCGCCGGAGAGCGGCGTACTTCCCGAAAACCTGTCGCACGTCATCTTCACTTCCGGGTCGACGGGCCGGCCGAAGGGGGTGATGATCCGCCATTCCTCGGTCGTCGTCCTGCTGCACTGGCTGCGGGAGAACGTGACGGACGAGGAGCGCTCGGCGGTGCTCTTCTCCACGTCGATCAACTTCGACGTCAGTGTCGCGGAGATCTTCGGCACGCTCGCCTGGGGCGGGAAGCTGGTGATCGCCGAGAACGCGCTGGAGCTGGCGACGCTCGGTGAGGATGTCGTCTACGTCAGCATGGTGCCCAGCGCGGCGGCGGAGCTGCTGGAGAGCGGCGGGATCCCGGCGTGCGTGAAGACGCTGAACCTGGGGGGCGAGGCGCTGCCGAACGCGCTGGCGCAGGGGCTCTATGGCCTGGAGACGGTGGAGAAGGTCGGCAACCTGTATGGGCCGACGGAAGACACCACCTACTCCACGTACCATCTCGTCCCGCGCGGGGCCAGCGAGGTGCTCGTGGGCACGCCGGTGGCGAACACGCAGGCGTACGTCCTCGACCGGCATCTCCAGCCCGTGCCGATGGGTGTCGTCGGCGAGCTCTATCTCGCGGGCGACGGCCTGTCGCGCGGCTACGCGAACCACCCCGCGATGACGGCGGAGCGTTTCCTCCCGTGCCCCTTCGGCGCGCCGGGAGCGCGGATGTACCGGGTGATGGACCGCGTGCGCCGCCGCGCGGACGGGGAGATCGAGTACCTGGGCCGCACCGACTTCCAGGTGAAGGTGCGCGGCTACCGCATCGAGCTGGGCGAGATCGAGGCGCGGCTCGCGGAGCACGCGGGCGTGCGCGCCCCGGTGGTCCTGGTGCGCGAGGACGCGCCCGGCGACCGGCGGCTGGCGGCGTACTACCTGGCGGACGAGCCGGTCGCGGTGGCGGCGCTGAAGGCGCATCTCGCCGACCGCCTCCCGGAGTACATGGTGCCGGCGGCGTACGTGTGGATGGAAGCGTATCCGCTCACGCCGAACGGCAAGGTGGACCGCAACGCGCTCCCCGCTCCCGAGGGTGACGCGTACGCGGGCGGGGAGCACGAGGCTCCGCTGGGCGAGACGGAGATGGCGCTGGCCGCGATCTGGGCCGAGGTGCTCGGCGCCGGGCGGGTGGGCCGCGGGGACAGCTTCTTCGAGCTGGGCGGGCACTCGCTCCTGGCGGTGCGGGTGATCTCGCGGGTGCGGCAGACGCTGGGGGTGGAGGCGGCGATCGGCGACCTCTTCGTCCGGCCGGTGCTGGCGGACTTCGCGCGGGGGCTGGAGACGGCCGCCCGCGCCGCGCCGCCGGCGGCCGCGCCGGTGGAGCGGGGGATC
>DASQLJ010000448.1:0-3734 GCA_035630095.1 Longimicrobium sp. | reverse complement strand
CGGCGGGCGTTCGACCTCTCGGCGGGCCCGCTCTTCCAGGCAGGGCTGCTGCGGCTCGGCGCGGAAGACCACGTGCTGCTGCTCTCGATGCATCACATCGTCAGCGACGGGTGGAGCATGGGGGTGCTCTTCCGCGAGCTGTCGGCGCTGTACGAGGCGTACCGCGAGGGCGGGGAGTCGCCGCTGCCGGAGCTGGCGGTGCAGTACGCGGACCATGCCGCCTGGCAGCGCGAGCACCTTGTCCTGGAGGGGGAGCTGGCGTACTGGCGGGAGCGGCTCGCGGACGCCCCCGCGCTGCTGGAACTGCCCACCGACCATCCGCGCCCGGCCGTGCGGACGTTCCGGGGAGCGAACGCGCGCGTCCAGCTCCCGGCGGAGCTGCTGGAGCGTCTCCGCACGCTGGGGCGGAGCGAGGGCGCGACGCTGTACATGGTGGTGCTCTCTGCCTTCCAGGCGCTGCTGTCGAAGTACGGCGGGAGCGAGGACATCGTCGTGGGCAGCCCCATCGCCGGGCGCGGGCGGGGCGAGGTGGAGGGGCTGATCGGCTTCTTCGTCAACACGCTGGTGCTGCGGACCGACGTGTCTGGAGATCCAAGCTTCCGTGAGCTGCTGGGCCAGGTGCGCGAGGTGACGCTGGGCGCGTACGAGCACCAGGAGATGCCCTTCGAAAAGCTCGTGGCGGAGCTGAGCCCGGAGCGGTCCCTGAGCCACTCGCCGCTCTTCCAGGTGGCGTTCACGCTGGACAACGCCCAGGACACCGGCGGCGGGCTCGCGGGGCTGAGCGTGCGGGGAGTCGGAACGGGGCTCGAGTCCGCCAAGTTCGACCTGTCGCTGGGCCTGACGGAGACCGCCCAGGGGCTGCGCGGCGGCCTGACCTACAGCACGGACCTGTGGGAGGCCGCGACCATGCAGCGGCTCGTGGGCCACTTCACGCGCCTGGTGGAGCAGGCGGCCGCCGACCCGGACGTGCGCATCTCGCGGGTATCGCTGCTGAACGAGGCGGAGCGCCGGCAGGTGGTGGAGGAGTGGAACCGGACGGCCGTGGAGTACCCCACGAGCGCCTGCATCCACGAGCTGGTCGCAGCCCAGGCGGAGCGCACGCCGGAGGCCCTGGCCGTGGTCTGCGGGGAGGACGCGCTCACCTGCCACGAGCTGGACGCGCGCGCCAACCGGCTGGCGCGCCGCCTCGTGGGGCTGGGGGCCGGGCCGGAGGTCCGCATCGGCATCTGCCTTGAGCGCGGCCCCGAGATGGTGGTGGCGATGCTGGCCGTGCTCAAGGCGGGCGCGGCGTACCTCCCCCTGGACCCCGCCTATCCGGCCGACCGGCTGGCCTCCATGCTGGCCGACTCCGGCGCGCGTATCCTGGTGACGCAGGCCTCGCTGCGCGGTCTGCTCCCGGCGGAGGGCGTGCGGACCGTGCGGGTGGACGCGGACGCGGCGGAGATCGCGGCGGAGCCGGACGTGGCGCCGCGGGCGGCGGCCGCACCGGAGAACGCGGCGTACGTCATCTACACCTCCGGCTCCACCGGCACGCCCAAGGGCGTGGAGGTCACGCACGGGGCGCTGCTCAACCTCGTTCAGTGGCACCGCCAAGCCTTCGCGGTCACCGAGGCGGACCGGGCGACGCAGCTCGCCGGGCTGGGCTTCGATGCGTCGGTCTGGGAGCTGTGGCCGTACCTCGCCTCCGGCGCGGCCGTGCACCTGGTCGCCGACGAGGAGACGCGCACCTCGCCCGCGGCGCTGCGGTCGTTCCTGCTCGGCCGGCGGGTCACCGTCGCGTTCGCGCCGACGCCGCTGGCGGAGGCGCTGCTCGCGCTGGAGTGGCCGGCGGAGGCGCCGCTGCGCCTGCTGCTCACGGGCGGCGACGCGCTGCTCGGGCGCTCCCGCGCGGATCTGCCGTTCGAGCTGGTCAACAACTACGGGCCGACGGAGAACACGGTCGTGGCCACGTCCGGCGTGGTGGCCGCGGCGCGGGGAAGCGGACGCGCGCCGGGCATCGGCCGGCCCATCCACAACGTGCGGGCGTACGTGCTGGACCGGCGGCTGGAGCCGGTGCCGGTGGGGGTGCCGGGGGAGCTGTGCGTGGGCGGGGCGCAGGTGGCGCGCGGGTACCTGGGGCGCGCCGGGCTGACGGCGGAGAACTTCGTGCCGGACCCGTTTCGCGGGCCGGGCGCGCGGATGTACCGCACGGGCGACCAGGTGCGCTGGCTGGCCTCGGGCGAGCTGGAGTTCCTGGGGCGGCTGGACCGGCAGGTCAAGGTCCGCGGCTTCCGCATCGAGCTGGGCGAGATCGAGGGCGCGCTGCGGCGGAGCGAGGGAGTCGCCGACTGCGTGGTCGTGGCCCGCGAGGACGTGCCCGGGGAGAAGCGGCTGGTGGCGTACGTGGTCGGCGAAGCGCGGGCGGAGGCGCTGCGCGACCGCCTGCGGCGGAGCCTGCCGGAGTACATGGTCCCGTCCGCGTTCGTCTTCCTGGACGCGTTGCCGCTGACGCCGAGCGGGAAGCTGGACCGCAAGGCACTGCCGGCGCCGGAGCTCGCGTCGGCGGAGGACCGGTACGTTGCGCCGCGCACCCCCGTGGAGGAGGTGCTGGCGGGGATCTGGGCGGAGGTGCTGCGCCTGGAGCGGGTGGGCGTGCACGACAGCTTCTTCGAACTGGGCGGGCACTCGCTGCTGGCCGCGCGGGTGGTGTCGCGGATCCGTGAGCTGTTCGGGGTGGAGGTGCCGCTGCGGGCGCTCTTCGAGGGGCCCACGGTGGCGGAGCTGGCCGGGCGCGTGGAGGAGGTGCGGCGCGCGGGGCTGCCGGTGCTGCCGCCAGTGGTGCCGACCGAGCGCACGGGGGCGCTGCCGCTCTCCTTCGCGCAGGAGCGGCTCTGGTTCATCGACCGGCTGGAGCCGGGGAGCTCGGTCTACAACATCCCCGTGGCACGGCGCCTGGGGGGTGCGCTGGACGAGGCGGCGCTGGAGCGGAGCTTGAGCGAGATCGTCCGGCGCCACGAGGTGCTGCGGACGGTCTTCGCCGAGGTGGACGGGGAGCCGGTGCAGGTGATCGCGCCCTTCGGCGGGTTCGCCCTGCCGGTGGAGGAGCTGTCGGGGCTCGGCGAGGCGGATCGCGAGGCGGCGCTCGGGCGGCGCGCCGGGGAGGAGGCGCGGCGGGCGTTCGACCTCTCGGCGGGCCCGCTCTTCCGTGCGGCGCTGCTGCGGCTGGGCGCCGAGGATCACGTGCTGCTGCTCTCGATGCACCACGTCGTCAGCGACGGGTGGAGCATGGGGGTGCTCTTCCGCGAGCTGTCGGCGCTGTACGAGGCGTACCGCGAGGGGCGTGAGTCGCCGCTCCCCGAGCTGGCGGTGCAGTACGCCGACTACGCGGTGTGGCAGCGGGAGCAGCTGGAGGGCGAGGTGCTGGACCGGCAGCTGGCGTACTGGCGGGAGCGGCTCGCGGGCGCGCCGGATCTGCTGGAGCTGCCGACGGACCGTCCCCGCCCGCCGATGCGGACGTACCGGGGCGCGACGGTCCCGGTGGAGCTCTCCCCGGAGCTGCTGGAGCGGCTCCAGCGGCTGGGGCGGAGCGAGGGGGCGACGCTGTACATGGTGCTGCTGGGCGCGTTCCAGGTGCTGCTTGCCACGTACGCCGGGAGCGAGGACGTGGTGGTGGGGAGCCCGATCGCGGGGCGGATGAGGAAGGAGGTCGAGAAGCTGATCGGCTTCTTCGTCAACACGCTGGTGCTGCGCACCGA
>DASQLJ010000447.1:0-7715 GCA_035630095.1 Longimicrobium sp. | reverse complement strand
GGCCGCGGACGCGCACGTGGTTCCGTCATGTCCAACACTGGTAAGTCGATCAGGATCACGAAAAAGCCCCTTCTCCACCGCTGGAGAAGGGGCTGTTTCACACGAGTTCGTCGATGCGCTCAGGCCCCGTCCGCGCCGCTCTCCGCCGGCACCGCGGCGGTGCGGCAGAGCCGCACGACGGTGACGCGGCGCTCCTCGGTGGCTTCCACGCGCAGCTCGGCGTCGTCGTCAATGCCGGGGGCGGAGACCACGTCGCCCACCTCGGGGATGCGGCCCAGCGTGCCGAAGACGTAGCCGCCCAGGGTGTCGAACTCCTCCTCGGGGAGGCGCAGGGCGAAGCGGTCGTTCACGTCGCCGATCGACACGCCGCCGTCGATCAGCACGTCGCCCTCGGGGGTGGCCTCGAACTCCAGCTCGGGCTCGTCGTACTCGTCGGCGATCTCGCCCACGATCTCCTCCAGCAGGTCCTCCATGGTCACCAGGCCGTGGGTGCCGCCGTACTCGTCCAGCACGATGGCCAGGTGCACCTTCTGCTTGCGCAGCTCCTGCAGCAGCTCGCTCACCAGCTTGGTGCCGGGGACGAAGTAGGCCGGGCGCAGGATCGAGCGCACGTCGAACCCGGTCTGCTCCAGCTCGTCGCGCTTCTCCAGCAGCGGGAGCAGGTCCTTGGTGAGCACCACGCCGATGATCGAATCGACCGAGCCCTCGTAGACCGGGTAGCGCGAGTGGCCTTCCTCGATCGCCACGCGCACCAGGTCGTCGAAGGTGATCTCGGCCTCGAGCGCGATCATGGCGGTGCGCGGGGTCATCACCTCGCGCGCCACCGTCTCGCCGAACTCGATCACCCCGCGGATCATGTCGCGCTCGTCCTGCTCGATCTCGGCCGGGTCGGCGCCGTGCGACACCAGCATGCGCAGCTCCTCGGGGGTCTGCATCAGCGGGTGGAAGCCGGTGCTGCGCACGCCGAAGAGCCGCACCCACGCCCGCACGATGAACGACAGCGGGCGGGTGATGGGATACAGCACCACCGACAGCATCTCCAGGAAGGGGATGCTGAGGTGCGCGGTGATCCACTCGGCGCGGTGGATGGCGATCAGCTTGGGCACCTGCTGGCCCAGCGTGGCGTGCAGCAGGATGACGGTGGCCAGGGAAACGAGCGTGGCGGGGAGGGGGAGCAGCCTCAGCGTCTGCAGGTAGTCGCGCAGCGCGACCACGGAGACGAAGCCCAGCAGCACGCTGGCGGCGCTGCGCGCGATCTGCGCGGCGAACACCAGCTCCTCGAGCCGTTCCAGCGGCGGCAGCACGCGCTGCGAGCGGGGATCGCCCAGGCGCGGGCTGGCTTCGATGCGGGAGCGGCGGACCGCGATGAGGGCGAACTCGGCGGCGACCAGGAAGGCGTTGGCCAGGACCAGCGCCAGCGCGATGACGAGGGAGAGACTACTCGGGTCGGGGTCCATTGAATGCTTCGGGGTGGTCCGGAACCCCGTGAACCGGGGCCCCGCAGTCGCGCGGCGGCGCGGGCCGGGGGATGGCGGGCGCGGTGCGCCCGGCCGGTCCCTCGTTCGCGCGCCGCGCGGGTGCGCGTCAGGCCGCGGCGCTTTCCGCGGTCTCGCGCGGAGCGTTGGAGATCACGGGGCGGCAGAACCGCAGCCCGATGTCTTCCAGCTCCTTGAGCTCCTTCTCCTTCAGCGCCGGGTAGCGCTCCTGGAGGAACTCGACGGTCTCCTTCATCCACTCCACCTGCTGCTCTTCGCTGGACTGCAGCACGCCGCAGCGGTGGATGTGCGAAAACAGCTCGTTGCGCGCCTCGTCCAGCGCCGTGGGACGGCTGCTGGGCTTGCGGTCGCGGTCACGATCCCGGTCACGATTACGACTCAAAGACGCCTCCTGATCTTCAAAAGAACGAACCCTCGCTCGGAGGGTGGAACGACATGCAAGAGTACCGTTAAATCTAACACTTTCCGCGCCCGCGCGAAACCACGCGTTCCCGGTCCGGCGCTTGCGTTTCCACGGGGGAGGATACCCCCGACCCCTCCGCCGGTTCACCGCCGCGACGATGCCGCTTCCCTCACGCCCCCTGCCGCTGCGCCGCCGCCTCTCCACCCCCGCGTGGTGGGTGCCGATGGGGCTGCGCGCCGGCACCAGCGACGTGGACCGCTACCGCATCCACTGGGTGGAGGCGGGCGCGGGGGCCGAGACGGTGGTGCTGCTGCACGGGCTCTCGGGGTCGTCGCGGTGGTGGCAGCGCAACATCCCCGCCCTGGCCGGTAGCAGGCGCGTGGTGATCCCCGACGTGATCGGCTTCGGCCGCAGCCACCACCACGGCCGCCTCCCCGACGTCCCCGCGCTGGCCGACAGCTTCGCGGCGTGGATCGGAACGCTGGCGCCCGGGCCGGTGCACCTGGTGGGGCACTCGATGGGCGGCCACCTGGCCATCCACCTGGCCGCGCGGCACCCGGAGCGGGTATCGCGGCTGGTGCTGGTGGACGCGGCGGGGATCCCGCGCCCGCCCACGCCGCGCAACCTGGTGCGCTTCGCCTTCGAGGCGGGCCCGCCGCGGCGCTGGGGCGACCCGCGCTTCCTTCCCGTGATCTGGCGCGACGCGCTGGCGGCCGGGCCGTTCACGGTGCTGCGCGGCCTGCACAACATCCTGCGCGACGACGTGCGCCCGCTGCTGGCGGCGATCACCGCGCCCACGCTGATCGTGTGGGGCGCGCGCGACGGCTTGATCCCGCTGGAGCACGGCCGCCTGCTGCGCGAGTCGATCGCCGGCTCGCGCCTGCTGGTGATCGCCAACGCCTACCACAACTGCATGGTGGACCGGCCGGCGGAGTTCAACGCGGCGATCGTGCGGTTTCTGGACGGGGAGGAGGTGGGGGAGTGAGACGGGGGCGGAACTGCAGGATATCTAAGGGTCCTCGGCGCCGCGGGCCCTCTCCCTGGCGCCTGACGGCGCCTGTCCCTCCCCCCAAACAACCTGGGGGAGGGACGGGGGCTCGCTTCGCTCGCGGCTACTTCGTGTGCACGGCGAAGCATGTCGCGCGCGCCATCATCTCGGCCGGGCCCTCACCCTGCCGCTTCGCGGCTGTCCCTCTCCCAAAACAGCCTGGGAGAGGGACCTGGGCTCGCTTCGCTCGCGGCTACTTCAGGGCTGCCACGAATCATGTCGCGTGCCCCATCATATCCGATGAGCCGAGGCCGGTAGTCCGCGAAGGCGGACTTCGTGTGGTTGTTGCAGCGAATTCATTCGCCCTTCCCACCCGGCCGACGCCACGATCTCCCCATCCGCTCAACCGCCGCGGGGGCGGATGACGGTGTCCGCGGGCGAGGCGGCGGTGGCGTGGTCGCACGAGCACCGGGTGCGCGTGGGGCCGTACGACGTGCGCTGGCGCGAGGCGGGCGAGGGGCCCGCGATCGTGCTGGTGCACGGGCTGGGGCTGTCGGCCGACTTCTGGTGGCGCAACGGGCCGCCGCTGGCCGCCGCCGGCTTTCGCGTGCTCGCGCCCGATCTCCCCGGCTTCGGAAAGACCGATGGGCCGGAGCACCTGCCGGTGCCGGAGCAGGCCCGCTGGGTGGTGGATTGGGCGGACGCGCTGGGGCTGGGCCCCGCCGCGTACGTGGGCCACTCGGTGAGCTGCCAGACGGCGCTGCAGGTCGCCGCCGACCACCCGGAGCGCGTGACGGCGCTGGTGCTCGCCGCGCCCACCGGCGACCCCGCGCCGATGCGGCTGCTGCGGCAGGCGCTGGGGTTCGTCGCCGACCCCGTGTTCGAGCCCGCGGGGCTGATGCCGGCCGTCGGCGAGCCGTACGTGCGCGCGGGGTTCGGGCGGTGGCTGCGCACCTGGCTCGCGGCGGGGTGGCACGACACGATGGAGGTCGCGCGGAAGGCGACCGCGCCGGGGATCGTGATCCTGGGCCACCGCGACCCCGTGGTGCGCCGCGGGTTCGCGCAGTCGCTGGCGGCGTGCCTTCCAGGCGGCCGCTGCGTGGTGCTCGACCACGGTGCCCACGCCGTCGTCTTCGACGCCGCGGACGAGTTCAACGCCGCGGTGATCGAATTCCTGCGCGAGGTCCTGTAGCCGGGGGGATCAGCGATGTAACCCGCGTTCATCATCTACGGTGGATGCCGTTACATCCCCGGAGTTGCTCCGCACGGCGCGTTCTGCGACGTTGCCCTGGTTCCTCGCTCCGTCGCCGCACTAAAGGGAGGCCCCGTTGACACTGATCGAATCTCCCGAAACCGCCACCGCCTGGCCCCCGCTGGATCTCGACGCGTGGGAGCCCACGCGCGACACGCTGCACATGTGGACGCAGATCGTGGGGAAGGTGCGGATGGCGCTGTCGCCGCCGGTCAACCACTGGTGGCACGTGCCGCTGTACGTGACCGCGCGCGGGCTCACCACCTCGGCGATGCCCTACGGCCCGGGCACGGTGCAGATCGACTTCGACTTCCTCGACCACCGTCTGGTCATTGCATGCAGCGACGGCGGCCAGCGCACGCTGAAGCTGGAGCCGCGCACCACGGCCGACTTCCACGCCGAGCTGATGGCGGCGCTGAAGGAGTTGAGCGTTGATGTGAAGATCTGGCCGGTGCCGGTGGAGGTGGAGAACCCGATCCCCTTCGACCAGGACACCGTGCACGCCAGCTACGACGCGGACGCCGCGCACCGCTTCTGGACGGTGATCGCGCGGAGCACGCACGTGATGACGGAGTTCCGGGGCGCGTTCCTGGGCAAGTGCAGCCCGGTGCACTTCTTCTGGGGGAGCTTCGACCTGGCGGTGACGCGGTTCTCGGGGCGGACGGCGCCGCGGCACCCCGGCGCGCCCAACGTGGCCGACTCGGTGACGCGCGAGGCGTATTCGCACGAGGTGAGCAGCGCCGGCTTCTGGCCCGGCGGCGGGCCGATGCGCGAGGCGATCTTCTACAGCTACGCCTACCCCGGGCCCGAGGGCTTCGCGGACTGGAAGGTGCGGCCGGAGGGCGCGGTGTTTTCCAAGGATTTCGGCGAGTTCATCCTCCCGTACGACGCGGTCCGCAATTCGCCGGACCCCGCCGCCGTCCTCCGCGCCTTCCTCGACTCCACCTACGAGGCCGCGGCCGAGCTCGCGGGATGGGACCGCGCCGCGCTGGAGTCGCAATCCGCGAAGTAAAAGCTTTCGGAGGGCCCTGAAGCTGCCCCTCAAACCGATCAGCCTCGCGCAGTTTGCGAGGCTTTTCGTAGTTGTTGCTGCGGATTCTAAGGGGGGAATCCTAAGTGCAGAACCTATGAGGACTTACACACCTGCGGAGCCGCCAACTGTCAGTTGCAACTGTCAGTTCGTCTATGCTGCCTTTGGCAGCCCTTCCATCGAGCCTACCAGGAGCGGCGGCGTGGTCCCCGCCGAACCGCCTTCCAGCACCGCGACCGTGTCGAACAGCGCGGGTAGATCAACGTACTCGTAGACCCGCGTGATTGTTCCATAGGTCGTCCCGGCCCACTCTTCCTGCAGTGGAGCCGGGAGCGCGCGGAACTTCGGATCGCGGATTCCAGCCCGCTTCTCCCCGTGGTAGCCGAGGCGCGCGATCGTGATTCCACACTCGCGCCGCGTCTGCCGCATCCAGTGGTGCAGGGAGGAACGAGACACCGCTTCGGCGGGTGTACGCGTGGCTGGGAACAGCCACGGCGAGTCTTCCAGCCCTTCCGCGCGGCGCCGCTCCATCACGCGGTGGATCGCCGCCACGGCTCGTGCCAAGAGCGGCGTAACCCGCGTCTTCCGCGCCTTGTCGAACTCCCCGCGCCAGCGAACGGTGCGGGCTGCAAGATCAACGTCCGAGAGCTGCAACTGCCGGACACTGTTCATGCGGCGGCGCGTCTCACGGCAAAGCTCCATCACTTCGGCCATCCGCCAGTTGGCCGCGCGCTCCACCAGCAGCTCGTGAAGCTCCTTCGTCATCTCCGGCCGGACCGGCGTGTCTTCCCGAGGCGGCGGGAAGCCTTCCCACGGATCGCGGAGAAGGAGCAACGTACCATCGTCCCGTTCCACCTTCGCCCAGGAGAACACCGCCCGCAGGAAGCGCACATCGCTGAGGATCGTTTGCTTCCGCGCTTTCGCCGGGAAGCCGGGGATGAGCCCCTGTTCCCGCGCCTTCAAGAAGGCGTTGTAACGTACGCGCCCCAGTTCCGTCTGCGGCCGACCATTCGCACCGATCCGCTCCACGACGGCGTTCCCGCCGAAGTAGTTGAGGTACATCCGGGCGGCGCTCCTGTTCTGCCGCTGGGTGTCGGGGGCTTTGGTGGACAGCGCCTCTTTAAGGTACAGCGTCAGGAGGCGCTTGAGAGTGAGCGGTCCGTTAAACTTCGGGGCGGCGGCCCCCGGCCCCAACTCCCCGAACCGCTCGGCCGTTTCCTCGGCCTTTTTCCATCGCATCGGAATATGTGGTGATTCCCGCCGCCGTCAGGGACAAACGCTGGCGCTTCTTCCTCTGGAGCTTCGTCAGGGGATCGACCACCGGCAAACCCTGATTGTCAAAGACGGGCTCTTGCCAATCGAGGTAGAGCCGACCGTCTGCATCCTCGTAGGCGCGGATGCGGTTACTACCCTTCTTCCCCGCGATGTAGCTCCACGCCTTACGCTTCTTCGTCTTCTGCGCCATGTCGTCCTCACTCCCCCCTGACGACGGCGCGCGCAACCTGCATTCTTAAATTTACAGGCTGTGTTTCATCTTCCGCAAGTGTTTTGTTTTCTGCAACATAGCCCGATTTGCGCGGCAAGTCCGCTGCATGGAATTCCGGATTTTCCTGTGTCCCGAGTTGCCGCACCTTGCCCGTGCGCCAGAGTCGTCGGAGGTGGCTCCGCGAAAACCCGGTCAGTTGGACGGCGTCGTCCAAGCTGATCCGGGCGGCCTCACGCTTCTCGCGCTCTGCCTCGACTTCGGCAGCGCACTGTTCGAGGACGGCCGCCTGTTTCTCGGCGCCGTACTTCCGAAGAAGCGCCGCGTGCTCTCGCCAGAGGCTCGCAAGATGGTCGCTGTCGTGGCGCATGGTGGGATACGAGTCCGGCGGAGGGGATGGAGCCCTCCAGTGTTACAAGGAGACTTCGCCTGATCAGGATGACGGTTCATTCCGGCATTCCGACCGGAATGCGGGGTGGTTATGGGTCAACCGGGGCACGATACCCGAAACCGGCGCTCTGAGCAGCGCGCGGCGAGGTCGCCGGCGGGCCGGGGCAGTCTCCGATGCTGCGAGCATCGGGATGCCATAAAAGGGACGGCGGGTAGATACGCCTTAGCTGCAAATTTGTTGCAGTCAAAATTTCTCGAAAAAGTGTGGCTATCGCTAGCAGTTTCTATGAGTTAGCGCGATAGAAAACGGAGAGTGCTGGCGGATTATATTAGCCGGGTGGTGCTGGCGGATAAGGTGTGTATGTGTGTACGTTCGGAGGCGGTAGCCCGCTCACGTCCTCACCCGGGCCCGTCCAACCTATTTTCTTATCTGGAGATCGTCGGATGAAGACACGCATCGCGCTTGCCTGCTGCTGCCTGGCTGTCCTCGCGGCGTGCAGCAACACCCCAACTTCACCGGCCCGCGCGACAGGTCCCCGGTTCGACGGTGGATGGACCGCTGGCAGCGGAAACCGGACTGGGAGTGATTCCACCGCTGCTGCTGGCGCACCGAGCGCCGACCCCACGATTCAGTGCGTCTCCGGCGGAGGTGGTTGGACGGCGGGATCGGGGA
>DASQLJ010000446.1:0-3363 GCA_035630095.1 Longimicrobium sp. | reverse complement strand
GCGCCGCACGGAACAGCGGTCCCGCGGCGAGGTCGTACGGCTGCAGCGCCTCTTCGCCGACGCGCCGCCTGAGCGCCGCCTCGCGATCCGCCTCGCCCAGGTCCGACAGGTCCTCCACCGGCAGGGCGAACCCGCCGAAGGGCGCGATCACCTGCACCGGCGAGCCATCCGCCTCGCGGAAGATGGTTCGCAGCGACTCGTGCCTGCGGACGATCTCGCCCAAGCTCCGCTCCAGCGCCGCCTCGTCCAGCGCACCCCCCAGGCGCCACGCCACGGGGACGTTGTAGACGGCGCTTTCCGGCTCCAGCCGGTCGATGAACCAGAGCCGCTCCTGCGCGAACGACAGCGGCAGCGCCCCCGTGCGCTCCGCCGGCACCACCGCAGGCAGCACCGGCAGCCCCGCGCGGCGCATCTCCTCCACGCGCACGGCCAGCTCCGCCACCGTGGGTCCCTCGAAGAGCGCCCGCAACGGCAGCTCGACGGAGAACACCGCGCGCACCCGCGAGACCACCCGCGTGGCCAGCAGCGAGTGCCCCCCCAGCTCGAAGAAGTTCTCCTCCACGCCCACCCGCTCCAGGCGCAGCACCTCCGCCCAGATCCCCGCCAGCACCTCCTCCACCGGCGTCCGCGGCGCCACGTACCGTTCCTCCGCCGACGCGAGATCCGGCGCCGGCAGCGCTCTGCGGTCCAGCTTCCCGCTCGGCGTCAGCGGCAGCCGGTCCAGCGTGACGAACGCCCCCGGCACCATGTGCTCCGGCAGGCGCCGCCGCAGGTGCGCGCGCAGCTCGTCCGCGTTCGCCTCGCCCACGACGTACGCCACCAGCCGCTTCTGCCCCGACGCGTCCTCGCGCGCCACCACGGCGCAGTCGCGCACCTCCGCCCGCCGCCGCAGCGCCGCCTCCACCTCGCCCGGCTCCACGCGGAAACCGCGCACCTTCACCTGCTGGTCGATGCGTCCGAGGTACTCCAGCTCCCCGTCGGCCCTCCACCGCGCCCGGTCGCCCGTGGCGTAGAGCCGTCCGCCCGGCTCGGCCGCGAAGGGGTCCGGGATGAAGCGCCGCGCGGTCAGCGCCGGCCGGCCCAGGTAGCCGCGCGCCACCTGCGCGCCGCCCACGTACAGCTCGCCGGGGACGCCCACGGGGAGCGGCCGCAGCGCGCCATCCAGCACGTAGACCCGCGTGCTGGCGACCGGCCGGCCGATCGGGGGAAGCGGGCTCCATCCGGCGGGGTCGGCGGATAGCCCGTGCGCCGTGGCGACGTGCGTCTCCGTCGGGCCGTAGTGGTTGATGAGCCGGGGCCCCGCGGCCCCGCCCATCAGCGCGGAGAGCTGCGGTGTCGACACCAGCTGCTCGCCAGCCGTGACCACCTCACGCAACGAGAGAGAGATCCTGGTTTCCTGTACCGCTTCGGCGAGGGACTGGAGGGCGACGAAGGGGAGGAAGAGCCGCTCGACGCCGTGCCGGGCCAGGAGGTGGACCAGCTGGACGGTATCGCGACGCAGCTCGTCGTCCACCAGCACCAGCTCGCCACCGGAGGCCAGCGTGACGGCGATCTCCTGGAAGGAGACGTCGAAGCTCAGCGACGCGAACTGCAGCGTGCGGCGGGGCCCCGCCAGCACCGCGTCGTCCCGGTGCCACGCCACCAGATTGGAAAGCGCGGCGTGCGACATCATCACGCCCTTCGGCGTCCCGGTCGATCCAGACGTGTAGAGGACGTAGGCCAGGTTCCCCGGATCGGGCCCGGCGACGAGGTTCTCCACCCGCCCCTCGTCCGGCGCGCCTCCGTCGACGGACAGCACCCGGACGTCCGGCAGCGCGGGGAGCCTGTCCCGCAGCGACGCCTGCGTCAGCAGCACCGGCGCCGCCGCGTCCGCCACCATGAACGACAGCCGCTCGGTGGGATAATCCGGGTCCAGCGGCACACACGCGCCGCCCGCCTTCAGCACGGCCACGACGGAGACGATCATCTCCGGCCCGCGCCGCAGGCAGATCCCCACCCTCACGTCGGGGCCGACGCCCAGCCCCGTGAGGTGGCAGGCCAGCCGGTTTGCCCGCTCGTTCAGCTCCCGGTACGTCAGCGACCGCTCCTCGAAGGTCACCGCGGCGGCGCCCGGCGTCCGCTCCGCCTGGGCTTCGAAGAGGCGGGGGAAGGACGGAAGGGGACGCTCCACCGCCGTCCGGTTCCATCCCTCGACGACGAGACGGCGCTCCACCTCGTCCGCCAGCTCCAGCTCCGAGAGACGCGGGTCCGCGTCCGCCGTGACCTGCTCCAGCACCCGCTCCAGGTGCCCCAGCAGCCGCACGGCCGTGGCGCGCTCGAAGAGGTCCGTGCTGTACTCCAGGCCCAGGACGAGGCCGTCCGGCCGCGTGGACACCGACAGGGTCAGGTCGAACTTGCTGGTCCGGCTCCCGCCGCCCGCCGCCCGCATCTCCACCCCGGGCAGGGTCATTCCGGAGCGCTCGCCCCCGGTGCCGACCTGGATGAACATCACCTGGAAGAGGGGCGAGTGGCTCAAGGAGCGCTCGGGCTGCAGCTCGGCCACCAGCCGCTCGAACGGCGCCTCCTGGTGCTCGTACGCCCTCAGCGTCACCTCCCTCACCCGCCGCAGGGTCTCGCGGAAGCCGGGGTCGCCGGACAGGTCGGTCCGCAGCACCAGGGTGTTGACGAAGAAGCCGATCAGCTCCTCCACCTCCCCGCGCGTGCGTCCGGCGATCGGGCTGCCCACCACCACGTCCTCGCTCCCGCCGTACTTCGAGAGCAGCACCTGGAACGCACCCAGCAGCACCATGTACAGCGTCGCCCCCTCGCTCCGGCCCAGCCCCCGGAGCCGCTCCAGCAGCTCGCCGGGAAGCTCGATCCGCTCGTGCGCCCCCCGGAACGTCTGCACGGCCGGGCGCGGATGGTCGGTGGGAAGCTCCAGCAGGGCGGGTGCGTCCGCGAGCTGCTCCCTCCAGTACGAGAGATGCCGCTCCAGCATCTCGTCCCGCAGGTGCTCGCGCTGCCAGACGGCATAGTCCGCGTACTGCACCCCCAGCTCCGGCAGCGGCGACTCGCCGCCGTCGCGGTACGCGGCGTACAGCGCCGACAGCTCCCGGTAGAGCACCCCCATGCTCCAGGCGTCGCTGACGATGTGGTGCATCGAGAGCAGCAGCACGTGATCCTGGGTGCCCAGCCGCAGCAGCGCCGCACGGAAGAGCGGGCCCGCCGAGAGGTCGAACACCCGCCGCGCCTCCTCGCCGGCGCGCCGCCCGACCGCCGCCTCGCGATCCGCCTCGCCGAGCCCCGACAGGTCCTCCACCGGCAGGGCGAAGCCGCCGAAGGGCGCGATCACCTGCACCGGCGAGCCGTCCACCTCGGCGAAGA
>DASQLJ010000445.1:0-5858 GCA_035630095.1 Longimicrobium sp. | reverse complement strand
GTCATGCCCGAGCGCACGCCGCTGGTGAAGGTGATGGCCACGCGGGGGTACGGCGCGCGGGTGGTGCTGCACGGCAGCGTCTACGACGAGGCGATGGCCGAGGCGATGCGCATCCGCGAGGAGGGCGGGCAGACGCTGATCCACCCCTTCGACATGGAGCCGGTGATCGCGGGGCAGGGCACCATCGGCCTGGAGCTGCTGGAGCAGTGCCCCGGGATGGACGTGGTGATCGTGCCGGTGGGCGGCGGCGGGCTGATCGCGGGGATCGCGCTGGCCATCAAGGAAACCCGCCCCGAGGTGCGCGTGGTGGGCGTGGAGTCGAGCGCGCTCCCCGCCGCCCTCCGTGCGCGCGAGGCCGGCGCCCTGGTCACCATCCCCCCCGCCGACACCATCGCCGACGGGATCGCGGTGCGGCGGATCGGCGAGACGTCGTTTCCGCTGATCGAGCGCTACGTGGACGAGCTGGTGGCGGTGGACGAGGAGGAGATCTCGTCGGCGGTGCTGCTGCTGCTGGAGCGCGAGAAGACGGTGGCCGAGCCGGCGGCGGCGGTGTCGGTGGCGGCGGCGGTGAACGGCCACGTGGGCGGGCTGCTGGGGAAGAACGTGGTGATGCTGCTCTCGGGCGGCAACGTGGACGTGACGCTGATCTCGCGCATCATCGAGCGCGGGCTGGTGAAGGACGGGCGCATGGCGCACCTGAACGTGCGCGTGAAGGACCGCCCCGGCGCGCTGGCAACCCTTACTGCCTCGCTCGCGGAGAGCGGCGCCAACATCGTGAGCCTGGAGCACCGCCGCGGCCATGGCGAGGTGTGGGTCACCGAGGCCGAGATCGCGCTGACGCTGGAGACCCGCGGCCGCGACCACGTGGACGAGATCGCCGCGAAGCTGACCGAAGCAGGCTACGAGGTGGACCCCGGCCGGGCCTCCGACGGGAGCGGCGGCGGAGGATCGGCCAGGTAGGAGGGCAGGGGGATCGGGGGATCGGGGGCGGGGATGACGGTGTCGAGGATGCACGTCTCGGTGCCGGCGGGCGAATGAATTTCGCTGCAACAACGACACGAAGTCCGCCTTCGCGGACTACCGGCTGTGGCTCGGCCGAGATCGTGTGCCCGCAAGAAATCTCGCGGCGTCCGATGTGACTTCGGCATGAGATGAAGGAGCCGGCGCGAAGCGCCCCCGGTCCCTCTCCCCGGCTGTTTGGGGAGAGGGACAGCCGCGAAGCGGCAGGGTGAGGGCCCGCGGCGCCGCCGAAACGCACCGGTTTTCGGGTCGACGAGCATCTATCGAAGGATGAGTCTGCAGTGTTTGACGACGCGGATCTGTCGCTGAGGGAGCGGATCTTCGAGCGGGACGGGCTCCGGTGCGTGTACTGCGCCGGGGTCTTTCCGCGCGAGCAGCTTTCGCTGGACCACGTGCAGCCGCGGATGCGCGGCGGCGACAACTCGCCCGGCAACCTCGTGACCGCCTGCAAGGCCTGCAACACGCGCAAGGGCTCGCTCTCGGCCTGGGCGTGGCTGGCCGAGCTGCCCGACGAGCGCGCCAACTTCCTCGCCCACGCCACCGCCGTGTGGCCGCGCCTGCGCCGCGCCGTCACCGACGCCGCACGCGGCCGCTGACGCCTTCGTCGGCCGATCCTCCCGCCGCCGCGCCGCCTCGGACGACCCACGGCCCGTCGCGTGCACCCCCACCTCCGCCACCTCCCGGCCAGTAGTCCGCGAAGGCGGACTTCGTGTAGTTGTTGCAGCGAATTCATTCGCCCCTCAGCCTCAGGCCTCCAGCTTCGATCCATCTCAAGATCAAACTGAAGGTCCGCGAAGGCGGATTTCGGGTGAGGTCGTGGCAGCGGATTCCTTCACCACCGGTGCCCCCGGCTTCGATCCATCTAGATCAAGCCGAGCGCTCCGATCTCCATCTCCCGACCCCGTTGCCGCCCCTCATCATCCGTCACCGTCTGTTCCTCCCTCGACGCACCCCGTGGACAGGTGAACTGCAGTTTCCTTGAAGCCTGTCGATCTCCTTGCGAGCCAATTATTTATGGCGCGTGTATTCGAAGCGGAACAGGGCATGCAAGGGCGGCTGAGCGAGGGCTCATGGCCGCAGGCTTGCATAAGCTCTCAACGGATTCGGCGACGTGTACGCACGTGGAATGTGCGCGTCGAAAGCGTCCTGAAGTGCAGCGGGAGGGGTGGAAGTGCCGAGAAGCAGGATCCACCAGATGGAGCGCGTGCTGGGTTTCGCCGCGCGCTTCCTGGAAGAAGTCCGGGACGACATCGCCCGGGGCAAGATGGACGGCTCCGACACACCCCCACGCATCCGATGCGTGCACGAGCGACCCGGGCACGCCAGCCCGGAATTCCGCACCCTGAGCATCCCCGTTCCCGAGGGGTTCGGCGGGATGAGCCCCGAGGTGATGGCGGGCTCGATCGCCAAGTTCGCGGCGGGGAAGAAGCCCGACTGCCTCCTCCTGGCCTTCGAGGCCGAAACGGAGGACCTGGGCCCGGTGCTGATCGCCGAGGCGCGCTGCCGCTACGGAACGCGGATGTTCTGGGTGCAGCCCTACTCGATGCTCGCCACGCACGTGGAGTGGGGCGATCCCGTGGACGGCGGCTGGCGCGACCCCGGCGACGAGGAGATGATCCTGGACGAGGCGTTCACGCCGGCGCGGGTGGCGGTCGGGGTCTAGCGCGGGCGAAGAGGCACGGAACAGGTGCGCGAGTGCATGAGTGCGCTGCGAAATGAGAATCGCCCCGGCGGCCGATCAAGGCGCCGGGGCGATCGTATTTCGGCCAGTCGCGTGCTCAGGCGAGGGCGGATTGGGCGGGGGCGGGGGAGGCGGGCGCGGCGGCGAGCCAGGCGCGGGCCGCGAGCGCCGCGACGGCTGCCCAGGCGAGCAGCGCCGCGGCCGCCAGCGCCATCGCGGGCGAGAACTCGGTGACGGGGCGGCCGGCCGCCGTCTGCCAGGCGATGGCGGCGCAGGCGGCCAGCCACGCCGCGCCCGCCGCGTGGATCCTCGCGTGGGCTCGCCCGGCGCGCATCCCCGCCCAGGTGAGGAGGATCGCCACCAGCGGCAGCGCCTGCAGGCCGTGGAAGCCCGCCGCGTGCAGCGGCAGGATGCTCCCCGCGCCCACCTTCGACCCCTGCACCGCGCTCATCCAGAACCCCGCCGCGAACGCCGCGAAGGTCGACACGGCGCCCCAGCGCAGCGCCAGCAGCAGCGGCCCGTCGGCGCCGTCCAGCCGCCGGCGCACGATCGCCCATGCCATCACGCCGAACAGCACCATGATCCCGATCGCGCCCAGGAACATCCCCGCGCCCAGGAGCTGGTCCGGGATCCCCCCGGCGCGGCTGAAGCGCGGGTCCAGCCCGCGGGCGATCTGCCCGGTCTCGACCACGAGCACGTAGAGCATCACCAGCACCGTGAACGCCCGCCACACCGCCAGCCCCCGCGCCGAGAAGCGCGCCAGCGGCACGCACAACGCCAGCGTCAGCAGGTAGATGCCGATGGCGACGTCGAAGGTCATCGCCTTCCGCAGGTGCCCCTCGGGCGCGACGAGCTGGCTCCCCCGCACGGCGATGGCGACGGCGCACGCGGCGCCCAGCGCCAGCCCCAGCAGCGCGACCGACGTGAGCGCCCACTCGCGGCGCCAAGCGGCCAGGACTCCGCCGGCGGCCTGGCGCACGGCGGCCGCCACGCCGTCCTCCGCGGTGATCCGCCCTACAACCGGCGCCGTCTCGGCCGGCTGTGCCCGCGCGGCGCGCCGGCTGCGGCTGAGGCGGCGCAGCCCGAGGTAGGAGAGCAGGCCGACCGGCCCCAGCATCAGCGTGGCGACGAGGACGACGGACTGCAGCGGGAGCGGGATCCAGCGGTGCTGCAGGTTGTCGCGGTAGATCATCAGCGCCACCGCCTGGTCGAACGCCAGCAGGTGGATCCACGCGACCAGCGCCAGGTCGGGGTTGCCCAGCAGCCACATCACCCCTTCCGCGTTGCCGAAGTCGGCCATCATCCCCGGCCCCATGCGCGCCAGCAGCGCCACGATGCCGACGACGTACAGGAGCGAGAGGAAGACCGGGAACGCCGAGGTACGCACGATCCACCGCGTCACGCGCCACGCGGGCAGCACGATCATCAGCAGCCAGCCGACCATCGCCCAGCCGGCGAGATTGAAGAGAAAGACGTACATGGGGGAGCTCGTGGCGGGGAACGGCGAACCGCTGACGTCGAGGAGGGATGCACAGAAAGGTAACCCCACGACCCGCCCCCATCCAGATTATCGTGCGGTCGATCTCGGACCTCGCGATTCAAGGCGATGTCATCCTGAGCGGCGCCGCTGCACCGGATTCTCTCCCGCACCAGTACGTGGCGGCGTCCGAAGGATCTATACCATCAGTTCGAGCGACAGGCGGCCTGTCGCTCGAAGGCCGAGTATGGATCCTTCGGCCTGCCGAGATTCGGGCATTCGGAGAATCGGTCGAGGCCGGCCTCAGGATGACATTTTTGCGGGTCGTAATCCAGGTAAATCAAATGGCAACGAGAGCACGCGCGTCACCCCACTTCCGACGACCTGCGCACGCCGGGGTCGGTGGAGCCATCGCGCGGGGCCTGGCCGAAGCGCTGGTCCAGCTCGCTCCACAGCTCGTCCAGCGGCAGGCCCTTGGCGCGCCAGAGCACCATCAGGTGATAGAGCAGGTCGGCGGACTCGGCGCGGAGCTGCTCGGTGCCCTCGTTCTTGGCGGCGATGATGGTCTCGGTGGCCTCCTCGCCCACCTTCTTCAGCACCTTGTCGATCCCCTGCGTGAAGAGGTAGGTGGTGTACGAGCCCTCCGGCCGCTCCGCGTCGCGCGCGGCGACGATTTGCTCGACGCGCGCGAGCACCGGGCGCGCGTCGGGGGCCGGCCGCAGCTCGCCGCCGTCGGCGACGCGGTGGAAGCAGGTGCGCTCGCCGGTGTGGCAGGCGGGGCCGGCCTGGCTCACGCGGTAGAGCACGGCATCGCCGTCGCAGTCCACCCGCACGTCCTCCAGCCGCTGCACGTTGCCGCTGGTCTCGCCCTTCATCCACAGCGCGGCGCGCGACCGGCTCCAGTAGTGCGCCCGGCCGGTCTCCAGCGTGAGCCGCAGCGCCTGTGCGTTGGCCCACGCCAGCATCAGCACCTCGCCGGTGCGCGCGTCCTGCGCCACCACGGGCACCAGGCCGCGGTCGTCGAACTTCACCTGATCGAGCCAGGACATCGGGGTCGGGGAGTGCGTAAGTGCAAGCGAACGAACGTCATGGTTGGCCCGGGGGATGCGATCCCCGCGCCGATCCCGTAGCTTCGGCGCGGAACGTACCGGCGGGCGGGGAGCGGGGCAACCGCCGCCTTCGACCTGGATCGACTGGAGAGGATGACCACGATTCCCCACGCGCTGGAGCGGGTTCCCGGCTGGGCCGACGCCTGGCGGCGCACCGGCCGGCTGGTGCTGCTGCTGGACTTCGACGGCACGCTCGCGCCGATCGTCGACCTGCCGAGCCTGGCGGCGATGCCCGACGCCACGCGCCGCGCGCTGGAGCGGCTGATGGCGCTGCCGGGGGTGGAGGTGGCCGTGGTGAGCGGCCGCGGGCTGGCGGACGTGCGCGAGCGGGCGGGCATCCCCGGCATCGCCTACGCGGGGAACCACGGGATGGAGATCCACGCCGGGGGCGTCGACCGGGTCCACGCCGAAGCGGCCGCCGCCCGGCCGGTGCTCGAGCGCGCCGCCCGCGAGCTGGCCGACGCCGTCGCCCCGATCCCCGGCGCGTTCGTGGAGGACAAGCAGCTCACGCTGTCGGTGCACTTCCGCCTCTCGCCGCGCGACCGGCTGGACGAGCTGGGCGGCATCATCC
>DASQLJ010000444.1:0-5570 GCA_035630095.1 Longimicrobium sp. | reverse complement strand
TGCCGCTGCCGGGGCTGCACAACGTGCGCAACGCGCTGATCGCGCTCGGCGTGTCCACCGAGCTCGGCGTTCCGGTGGAGGAGAGCGCCAAGGGGATCGCCGCCATGGCCGCGCCCAGGATGCGGAACGAATGGCGGCGCGTGGGCGGGCTGAACGTGCTGGCCGACTGCTACAACGCCAACCCCCCCAGCACCCGCGCCGCGATCGACCTGCTGGCGTCGCTGCCGGGAGACGTGCGGAAGGTCGCGATCCTGGGCACCATGCGCGAGCTGGGCGACCACGCGGCCGAGCTGCACCGCTCCGTCCTCCAGTCCGCCCTCGCGCGGCTGGGGAACGGGATCGACCGGCTGGTGGCGACGGGGGATTTCGTCGCCGCGCTGGGTGACGGCGGGGCGGACGGGACGGTGATCGCGGTGGAGGACCCGCTGGAGGCCTACGAATCGCTGCGGCCGTTGCTGAAGGGCGACGAGACCATCCTGCTCAAGGGCTCGCGCGGGGTGGCGCTGGAACGGATCATCCCGCTACTGGAGAACGACTTCGCCGGGACCGATCCGAAGGACGCCACGCACACCGCGCACGCGGGGGGCTGACCGTGCTCTACTACCTGCTGGTGCCGCTGTCGGAGCACAACATCGCCTTCAACGTCTTCCGCTACGTGACCTTCCGCGCGGCGGGGGCGGTGGTGACGGCGTTCCTGGTGGCGTTCTGGTTCGGCCCGTCGATCATCGCCCGGCTGCGGATGCTGAAGGTGGGCCAGGTGGTGCGCACCGAGGGCCCGCAGACGCACCTGGGCAAGAGCGGCACCCCCACGATGGGCGGCGTGCTGATCGTGCTGGCGACGGTGATCCCCACGCTCCTCTGGGCGCGGCTCGACCAGTTCAACACCTGGGCGGTGATCGTCACCCTCTGCTGGCTGGGCGGCCTCGGCTTCCTGGACGACTACCTGAAGATCACGCGGAAGAAGACCGAGGGGCTGAAGGGGCGCTACAAGCTCGTGGGGCAGACCAGCGCCGGGCTCCTGCTGGGCCTCGCCCTGGTCTTCCTCCCGCAGATCGCGCCGGCGCTGGACAGCGGGATCCCCGGCTACCCGTTCGCGTGGACGCAGATCCCGTTCTTCAAGACCGTCCACATCTCGCTGTGGTGGCCGCTGTACGTGCTCTTCGTCACCTTCATCATCGTGGGGTGCAGCAACGCGGTGAACCTGACGGACGGGCTGGACGGGCTGGCGGCGGGGCTCTCGGCGATCGCGGCGGTGACCTTCGCGCTCTTCGCGTACCTGCTGGGGCGGGTGGACGCGGCGAACTACCTGAACCTGTTCTACATCCCCGGCGCGGGCGAGGTGACCATCTTCCTGGTGGCGCTGGCCGGGGGGTGCATGGGCTTCCTCTGGTTCAACGCGCACCCGGCCGAGGTGTTCATGGGCGACACCGGGTCGCTGGCCATCGGCGGGGTGCTGGGGTGCGTGGCGGTGCTGCTGCGCGCGGAGTTCCTGCTCGGCATCGTGGGCGCGATCTTCGTCGCGGAAGCGCTCTCGGTGATCCTGCAGACGATCTACTTCAAGTGGACCAAGAGGCAGACCGGCGTGGGCCGCCGCATCTTCCGGATGGCGCCGCTGCACCACCACTTCGAGCAGATCGGGTGGCACGAGAGCAAGGTGATCATCCGGTTCTGGATCATGGGGATCATGTGCGCGCTGGTGGCGTTCGCGACGCTGAAGATCCGGTGAGGGGCGCGGCGGATTCGCGGACCGCGGAAGCACGAACGCACGCCGCGCTCACGCACGGGCGCACCTGTCGGGAAGCTTGGCCGTCACTCGGGGACCACGGACGCGCGATGAGGCTCGCATGACGACATCGCTGGTAGGCCACACCATCGGGGTGCTGGGGCTGGCACGCAGCGGGCTGGCCGCGGCGAAGCTGGCGCTCGCCCGCGGTGCGCGCGTGTACGCCAGCGACGCCAGCGACACCCCGCAGACCCGCCGCGCCGCCGAGCAGATCAACGCCCTGCACGGCCTGGCCGAGGTGGGGCGCCACGACCTGGGCAAGCTGGCACGCTGCCAGAAGATCGTGCTGTCGCCCGGCATCCCGCCCACGGCGGCGGTGCTGCGCGCGCCCGAGATCGCCCACGTGCCGGTGATCCCCGAGATCGAGTTCGCCTTCGGGCTGCTGGAGTGCCCGGTGATCGCCATCACGGGAACGAACGGGAAGACGACGGTCACCTCGCTGATCGGGCACCTGCTGCGCGAGCACGGCGAGGACGCGGCGGTGGGCGGCAACATCGGCACGGCGCTCAGCGAGCTGGTGATGCGCGAGCCGCAGCCGCGCGTCGCCGTCGTGGAGACCAGCTCCTTCCAGCTCGGCGGGATCCGCGAGTTCAACCCGCGCATCGGCGTGCTCACCAACCTCGCGCCCGACCACCTGGACTGGTACACCAGCGTCGACAGCTACTACGCCGACAAGGCGCACCTCTTCCGCAACGCCACCGGCGAGAGCCGCTGGATCCTGAACGGCGAGGACGACAAGGCCCGCGAGCTCCCCGGCAATGCGCCCGGGAAGCGCTACTACTTCCGCGTGCAGTCGGACCCCGCCCCCGGCGAGCTGGGCGGCTTCGTCTCGGCCGAGGGGTGGCTGGTGCTGCGGCTGGAAGAGGGCAGGGACGAGCGCGTCCTCTCCGCCGGCGAGCTGCGCATCCTGGGGCCGCACAACGCCGCCAACGCCCTGGCCGCCTCGATCGCCGCGCGCCTCGCCGGCGCCTCGGCCGGGTCGATCGCACGGGGGCTGAAGACCTTCGACGCGCCGCCGCACCGGCTGCAGCCGGTGGGCGAGGTGAGCGGCGTGCTGTGGATCAACGACAGCAAGGCCACCAACATCGCGTCCACGCAGGTGGCGGTGCGCAGCATGACGCGGCCCACCGTCCTCCTCCTGGGCGGCCGGCACAAGGGCGAGCCCTACACCGAGCTCCTCCCCGAGCTGCAGGGCGGCCGCGTGCGCGCGGTGCTGGCCTACGGCGAGGCGGGGCCGATCATCGAGCAGGACCTGGCGGGGAAGGCGCCCGTGGAGCGCGTGCACGGCGGCTTCGACGACGTGGTGCGGCGCGCGCGCGAGATCGCGCGGCCCGGCGACGCCGTCCTCCTCTCCCCCGCGTGCAGCAGCTTCGACCAGTTCGCCAACTACGAGGAGCGCGGTAAGCGCTTCGCCCAACTCGCCACGGGCGGCGCGGGCGTCGAGCCCGCCGTGGCCGAGGCGGCCGCGTGACCGGCCTGGCCCTGCTCCGGCGCAGGCCGCAGGGCGGCACGGCCGTCCTGCAGCCCTTCGCCCCGCCGCGCGAGCGGTCGCGCGCGAAGGCGCCGCCGGCGGCCGACGCGGTGCCGGCCGACAGCTGGGAGTCGCGCGCGCTGGTGGGGCTCACCCTGGTGGCGTTCTGCTTCGGGGTGATCGAGATGTACAGCGCCAGCGCCTTCCTGGCGCAGTCGAGCGGCCTCCCGGGCCACTTCTTCGCGCTCAACCAGCTGGTGGGCGCGCTGATGGGCGGGGTGATGGCCGCCGTGATCGCGCGGGTGGACTACCGCCGCTTCCGCCTCTGGGCGTGGCCGATGCTGGTGGTGATCGGGATCATGCTGGTGGTGATCGTGATTCCGGGAACGGAGGCGATCGCCCCGCGGCTGAACGGCGCGCGCCGCTGGCTGCACCTGGGGGTGAGCTTCCAGCCCAGCGAGTTCGCCAAGATCGCGCTGATCGCCTGGACCGCCGCGCTGGCGGTGAAGAAGCAGGACCGGCTGCACTCGCTCAGCAAGGGGCTCCTCCCCTTCCTGGTGGTGTGGCTGCCGATCGTGATCCTGGTGCTGATCGAGCCGAACATGAGCGCGGCGCTGCTCCTCCTCCTCCTCTCGTCGCTGGTGCTGTTCGCGGGCGGGGCGCGGATCGGGCACTTCATCTTCTTCGGCTTGCTGGCGGTGCCGGTGATCTGGCACCAGATCACGCACGCCGGCTACCGGATGCAGCGCATCGCCGCCTTCCTCGATCCCACGGCCGACACCGACGGGGTGAGCTACCAGATCTACCAGTCGCTGATCGCGGTAGGGTCGGGGGGGCTGGGCGGCGTGGGGTTCGGCGGGAGCCGGCAGAAGTTCGGCTTCCTCCCCGAGCCGCACAACGACTTCCTCTTCTCGATGATCGCGGAGGAGTGGGGGCTGGTGGGGATCGTGTTCGTGGTGGCGATCTTCTGCGGCTTCCTGTGGGTGGGCTACCGCATCGCCGCCCGCGCGCCGGACCGCTTCGGGTACCTGCTGGCCGTGGGGATGACCAACATGATCGCCGTCTCGGGCTTCCTGCACATGGGCGTGGCGCTCTCGCTGCTGCCCACGACCGGCGTGGCGCTGCCCTTCATGAGCTACGGCCGCAGCGCGCTGCTGGCGCAGTTCTGCGCGGTGGGGATCCTGCTGAGCGTGGCCCGCGCCACGCGCCGGGTGCCGGCATGAGCGCGCGCATCCTCTTCGCCGGCGGCGGCACGGGCGGCCACCTCTACCCCGCGCTGAACCTGGGCGACGCGGTGAAGCGCGCCGACCCCGCGGCCGAGACCTTCTTCGTGGGCGCGCAGCGCGGCGTGGAGAGCCGCGTGCTCCCCGAGAAGGGCGTGCAGCACCAGCTCCTCCCCCTGGAGCCGATCCGCCGCGCGAAGCCGTGGGAGAACTGGAAGCTCTTCCCGGCGATGATGGGCGCCTGGGGCCGCCTCCGCTCCATCCACCGCTCCTTCCGTCCGCAGGTCACGGTGGGCACCGGGGGATACGCGAGCGGGCCGGCGGTGCTCTACGCGGTGATGAAGGGCGTGCCGGTGGCGCTGCAGGAGCAGAACTCGTATCCCGGCTTCGTGACGCGCAAGCTGGCGGGGCGGGCGGCGCAGCTCCACCTGGCGTTCCCCGAGGCGCGCAAGTACCTGAAGCCGGGTCCGAAGACCGAGGTCTTCGAGTACGGCAACCCCATCACCCCGCCCGACTTCGACGTGGACCGCGCCGCGGCGCGCGAGCGCTTCGGGCTGGGGGGCGGGACGATCTGCCTGGTGGTGGGCGGCAGCCAGGGCGCGCGCGCGGTGAACGAGGCGCTCCTCTCCGACCTGCGCGGCGTGGGCGAGGGGCGGCTGGAGGCGCCGCCGCCGGGGTTCCAGATCCTCTGGGCCACCGGCACGGCGAACTACGACTCGATCCAGGCCCGGCTGGGCGAGATGGGGCGCGTGGACTGGGTGAAGCCGGTGGCCTACATCACCGACATGCCCGGCGCGCTGGCCTCGGCCGACTTCGCGATCAGCCGGGCGGGGGCGATGTCGCTGGCCGAGCTGTGCGCCTGGGGGATCCCGGCGATCCTGGTGCCGCTCCCCACCGCCGCCGCCAACCACCAGCACCACAACGCGGTGGCGCTCTGCGAGGCCGGCGCCGCGCTGCTGGTGCCCGAGAGCGAGCTGGGCCAGGGCCGCCTGTGGGGCGAGATGATGAAGCTGGGCGCCGACCCCGCCCGCCGCGCCGACGTGGCCGCGCGGGCGAAGGAGCGCGGCAAGCCCGACGCGGCCGACCGGATCGC
>DASQLJ010000443.1:0-4331 GCA_035630095.1 Longimicrobium sp. | reverse complement strand
GACCTGGGCGAGGAGGCGCACCCCAACAGCGCCATCATCACCACCTGGCTGAACGGCGAGGAGACGCTGATGCGCGGCGCGTCGCTGGGCGGCGGGCGGGTGGAGATGACCGAGGTGGACGGGTTTCCCGTGTCGCTGGGCGGCGCCTACCACACGCTGGTGCTGCTGGCGCACGACGAGCCGGGGACGATCGCCGCGGTCGCCACCGTGCTGGCCAGCCACCACGTGAACCTGGCCACCATGCGCGTGGACCGCACCGGCCGCCACCAGGACGCGCTGATGACCATCGAGGCCGACGAGCCGATCAGCGACGCCGCGCTCACGGCCATCCGTTCGTTCCCGTGGCTGCGCTGGGCCCGCGTGGTCCCCAAGATCTCGTAGCGGGGTATCACGCGCATGCACAAGTCGATCGAGTCGCTGATCCGCGACGCAGAGCAGAGCGGCCGCGCGCTGCCGCTGGTGGTCCTGGAGACCGAGGCCGCCGAGACCGGCGTTCCCGCCGCCGACATCCGCGCCCGCATCTCGCGCACGCTGGTGGTGATGCGCCACGCCATCGACGAGGGTCTGAAGGGCGAGGTGCGCTCGGCCAGCGGGATGACCGGCGGCCGCGCGCGCAAGCTGTGGGAGAACGGCCCGCGCCTGCTGGGGCCGCGCGTCACCGAGACGCTGGCGCGCGCCATCAGCACGCTGGAGGTGAACGCGGCGATGGGGCTGATCGTGGCCGCGCCCACCGCCGGCGCCGCGGGGGTGCTCCCGGCCGTGCTGGTGAGCATGGACGATTTCCAGCACATGGGCGACGACCGGCTGGTGGACGCCATGCTGGTGGCCGGCGGCGTGGGCGGGGTGATCGCCCAGCGCGCCTCGCTGGCCGGCGCCGAGGGCGGCTGCCAGGCCGAGACGGGGACGGCGGCGGCGATGGGCTCGGCGGCGGTGACCTGGCTCAGCGGCGGCACGCACGAGCAGATCGCCACGGCGGTGGCGCTCACGCTGCAAGGGATGCTGGGGCTGATCTGCGACCCGATCGGCGGGCTGGTGGAGATCCCCTGCATCTACCGCAACGCCTCCGCGGCCATGCAGGCGATCGCCGGGGCCGAGATGGCGCTGGCCGGCCTCGACTTTCCCGTGAGCGCCGACGAGGTGATCGACGTGATGGGCGAGGTGGGGCGCCGCATGCCCAGCGCCTACCGCGAGACGGCCATGGGCGGGCTGGCGGCCACCCCCAGCGCCCGGCGCCTGGTGCAGATCCGCCCGACCTCGCGGCCCTCGGGCTTCAGCACGTGAGCGCCGGCCCGCGCCAGGCGGGGGGCGTGAAACCTTTTGCGCGCCCCGTGCGTAACTTCCGGCGGAACGACTGATGGTTTCGACCCTCCTGCTGCTGATCCTGATCGCCTACCTCGGCCGCTGGGTGCTCTCGGGCACGGCGGGGCGCGGCGACCGCCAACTCGAGGCGCAGCACACGGCCGAGCTGGCCCGGCTGCGCGACGAGGTCGACCAGCTCACCGCGCAGGTCGCCACGCTGCAGGAAGAGCAGTCGTTCACCATGCGCCTCCTTACCCAGGGAGGCGAGCCCTCGGCCGCCGCGCTTCCGCCGGCCCACGAGGCGCCCCCGACCCCGAATACGACGGAGATGCCCTGACCTATGCTCACCCGCGAAGACGTGGAAAGCTACCTGCTGCGCACGGGGCTCCACCACGAAGAGATCGGTGAAGGAATGTGGCTGGCCGAGGCGAGCAACGGCCCCGGCATCGTGATCCACCTTTCGCCGCCGCTGCTGGTGTTCCGGATGAAGGTGATGGACCTGCCGCAGGACGAGCCGCGCTGCGCCGCCCTCTTCCGCCGGCTGCTGGAGCTGAACGCCACCGACCTGGTGCACGCCGCCTACGCGCTGGAGGAGGGCGACGTGATCCTCACCGAGTCGCTGGAGGTGGAGAACCTGGACTTCAACGAGTTCCAGGCCACGATCGACTCGTTCCAGATGGCGCTCGCCTCGCACCTGGAGGCGCTGGCGGACTTCCGCGACTGCGCTCCGGCACAGGCCTGAACCCCAAGAAGGATCACATGGGAATCTTCGACCGCTTCTCCACCATGCTCAGGTCGAACATCAACGACCTGATCGCCCGGGCCGAAAACCCGGAAAAGATGCTCAACCAGGTCATCGAGGACATGCGCGGCCAGCTCGCCAAGGCGAGGCAGGAGGTCGCGGTGGCCATCGCCGATGCCGCCAAGCTGAAGAAGCAGGCGGAGGACGAGCGCAAGCAGGCGCAGGACTGGGAGCAGCGCGCCATGCTGGCCGTGCGCCAGGAGCGCGACGACCTGGCCCGCCAGGCGCTGGTGCGCCACCAGGAGCACGCCGTGCGCGCGCAGGAGCTGTTCTCCACCTGGCAGCGCCACCAGGACGACACCGAGAAGCTGCGCGACGCGCTGCGCCAGCTGAACGAGAAGATCCAGGAGGCGCAGCGCAAGAAGAACCTGCTGATCGCGCAGCAGCGCCGCGCCCAGGCGCAGCGCCGCATCCACGAGACCATGTCGGGGCTCAGCGACTCGAGCGCGTTCGAGGCGTTCGACCGCATGGCCGACCGCATCCAGCAGAACGAGCGGCTGGCGCTGGCGGCCGCCAGCGTGAGCGAGGAGCTCACCGGCGACAACCTGGAGCGCGAGTTCAAGCAGCTCGAGACCGGCGGCGGCGACGCCATCGACTACAAGCTGCTGGAGATGAAGCAGCAGATGGGGATCCTGCCGCCCGCCGCGCCGGCCGAGAACCGCGCGCTGGGCGCGGGGCAGCCGCAGGAGCAGGGGGAGCAGCCCGCGGCGGCCGCGGCCCCGCCGTCGGCCAACGGCCAGGGCGCCCCGGCGCCCACCGCCGCGCCGCAGCCCGCCGCGGCGGCCGCCGGCGGCCAGCGCATCCACGAGGCCGAGCTGCTGGAGGAGTTCGAGGCGCTCGAGGAGGAGGAGCGCGGCCGCGCCTGACCGGCGGCCCGCGTCTCGAACCCAACGCCGAAGCCCCTCCCCCGCGACCGTGCGGGGGAGGGGCTTCGTGCGTCTTCGTGCGTCTGTGTCGCTGCACGGACCAGGCGTCCGTGCGGCCGCGGCTGCCCCCTCCCCCCGGCCCCCTCCCCGCGCTCCGCGGGGGAGGGGGGGAACTTCGCTTGGGGCCTAGACTTCGGGTGGGCCGTCGGATTGGAGCTGCAGCTCCCAGCGGATGCGATCCAGAACCACGGAAGTATTGGTCAACACTTCTTCATTGCGGAAGCGGATCACGCGGATTCCGCGTTGGGCGAGGGCCTTGGTGCGCTCGGCGTCTTGCTCCGCCTGGGCGTCGTGTACGGCGCCATCTACCTCGATCGCGAGGTGGTGAGCTGGGGCGTAGAAATCCAGCACGAACCTGCCGACGGTGTGCTGCCGGCGGAAGGGCACGCCATCGAGCCCACCGCGACGGATCGCCGCCCACAGCCGGGCCTCGGCCGGGGTCATCGCCTTCCGCATCGCCCGCGCGGCGTCGCGGATTTCCGCCGTCGCCGCACGCCATCGCCCGAGCCGTCCCATCGCGTTCCCCGCCCGCAGTCGCAGTTCCCCCCTCCCCCGCGGAGCGCGGGGAGGGGCCGGGGGAGGGGGCCGCCGCAGCATGCGCAGACACCCTGCTTCGCCGGAGGAAGCCCGACGGTACCCGCGGCTGCGAGACTCGTCAAGTGCCTTGATTTCCAGCAGTTACGCCTGTTCCACCGTTGGCCGGATGGGGGCGTTGGGTGGACTCCATGCGCCACCTCGGGGACGGTGTGGACACGCTCTCGGCCGAACGCGCCGCGCGAGGGCGACCGTCCGCCCGTGCTTCCGCCCGGGGGCGGGGTGCGATAGGTTTGTGCGAGCTTCTGTCCGGCTCCCACGCACCCGGTGAAGGTCGATGCCGCCACGCCACCCGTCCGAACCGCACTCGCCCTACAGCGTCCTGATCGCGAGCATCTTCGCGATCCTGCTGCTGCTCTTCGTCTACAGCGTGGCCGACGTGCTGCTGATGGTGTTCGTGGCCGCGCTCTTCTCGCTGTACCTGGGCGCCATCGCCGACTTCCTGCAGGCGCGCACCAACATGGCGCGCGGGCTGGGGCTGGCCATCGCCATGGTGATCACCATCCTGCTGGTGGGCGGCATCGGCTGGCTGGTGGTGCCGCCGGTGCTGCAGCAGACGCAGGAGCTGGTCTCCGTGCTCCCGCAGCAGATGACCACCTGGACCGCCAGCCTGACCGACCTGGTCACGCGCTACCCGGTGCTGCGCCAGGTGATCCACCCCGACGAGGTGCAGCGGCAGCTCGCCGGGCTGGCCAGCAACGTGTCGAGCG